>JAEUJR010000527.1 GCA_016793585.1 Archangium sp. | reverse complement strand
GCGAACCGGTCGAGCTGCCGCAGAACATCTTGATGCCCACCACGCCTTCGCCCTGCTCGAGCGTGCCGAGCGAGTCGGCGTTCTCCATCGTCGCGCCGACGTAGAAGGCGAAGTCGACCCAAGACGTCTCTTTTGCGCGCGAGACCTTCCACGCGAGCCGCTCGGCCGAGTCCGTCGGCGGGTTCATCTGCGCCAACGTGCCGAGGCGGTCGTAGCACTCGGGCGCCGCGAGGGTCAGGTGCTGCGGCGTCGTCTCGAAGCTCGCGAGGTCTTTGTTCGCTTCGAGGAGCGGCAATTCTCCCGCCGTCGTCACGTGGAGCAGGTGCAGCTTGCGGTTCGCCTGCCGCGCGAGCGCGAGAATGCTCGCCGTGGACATGACGGCGCACTCCTCGTCGCGCCAGTCGGGGTGCGAGTGAACGGATTTTCCCTCGAAGAGCGGCTTTCGCTCCTTGAGGCGCGCTTCGTCTTCGCTGTGACACGCGACGCGTCGTTTGCCCGAGCGGAACACGCGCAGTTGATCAGCCGGCTTGTCGACGAGCAGCGAGCCCGTGGAGCTGCCGCAGAACATCTTGATGCCCACCACGCCTTCACCCTGCTCGAGGGTGCCGAGCGAGTCGGCGTTCTCCATCGTCGCGCCGACGTAGAAGGCGAAGTCGACCCACGACGTCTCCTTCGCGCGCGCCACCTTCCACGCGAGCCGCTCGGCCGAGTCGGTCGAAGGGTTCGTGTTCGGCATCTCGAAGAAGCCGGTGACGCCACCGAGCGCCGCCGAAGCGCTGCCTGAACCGAGGTCCTCCTTGTGCGTCAGCCCCGGCTCGCGAAAGTGACACTGGGTGTCGATGACGCCGGGCAACACATGCAGGCCCTTCGCGTCGAAGGTGCTCGCCGCCTTCGCAGTCGAGAGGTCCTGGATGGCGGCGATGCGACCGCCGATGACGCCGACGTCGGTTTGCACACGCCCCGAAGGCGTCACCACCGTGCCGTTGCGAAGAACGAGGTCGAAGGAGCGGCTCATGCGCCCCTCTTCCCGCCCCCTCGCCGGGATGTCGAGACCGCCGATGTTTCCGCTGGAAACATGTCTCACCCCAGGCGGTTCAATCGGTTGGCGAACCCCCACATGCAAGCCGACGGCGCACACCCGGCTACATGTGTCAAACGGGTTACTGATCCTCGTGAAATCGAAGGCCTGCGGGCGCGCGAGAATCGCCGCATGGACTACCGGATTCAGCGCGGCGACACCCTCTCGGCCCTGGCGAAGAAGTTTGGAACGACGGTCGAGAAGCTGGCCCGCGCCAACAACATCGCCGACCCCGACAAAATCTACGCGGGCAAGACGCTGCAGGTGCCGGACGGCTTCGACCAGAACCGCCCCGCGCAGGCGCCCAACGGTGAAGACCGGCCCATCGACGAGTCGACACCCGACCGTCGCGTTCCTTCTCCGTCAGGCCCGGCGGTCGATGGCAATGGCCGCCAGCACCCGACGACGAGCGACGGCACGCCCATGTTCCGCCAGGGCGACCCGGAGTGGGGGTCGCGCGCGCTCGGCACTGGCTCCTCCATCGGCCGCGCTGGCTGCGCGATGACCGCGACGGCGATGGCCATCAGCCGCATCTCGGGCAACACGGTGAACCCGGGCGAGCTCGACCGCTACCTCGATTCGCACGGTGGGTACTCGGGCAACGGGCTCAACTGGGACGTCGCCGCGCGCTCGCAGGGCCTCACCGCGAACCGCCCCGCGTGGAGCATGGACACCATCAACCGCAACCTCGACCAGGGGCGGCCTGTGGTGGTGGGCGTCGACTACAAGGCCGGCAGCAACGGCGGCGCGAACGGCACCGACCACTGGGTCACCCTCACGCGGCGTGAGCGCGACGCGCAGGGCAACAGCGTGTACGTCGGCGTCGACCCCGCGAACGGCCGTGAGTTCCGCATGCGTGAGCAGGGCGGGCGGCTCGTCGGCGAGAGCGGCAGCAAGACCTACCGCACCACGGGAGAGCTGCGCACCTTCAGCGGCGGCAACCCCCGGCCCGTCTCGGAGACCCGCCCGCGGGCTGATCAGACGACCACGCCTCCGCGGGGTGATCAGACCACGACGCCCTCGGGCACGGGTGGCCCGACCGACATCTCGCGGCTCGGCACGCTCTCGGCGCGCTACGAATCGAACGGAGACCCGGGCACGGTGTCGAGCGGGCGTGGAGACCGCGGTGGCGTCAGCTACGGCAGCTACCAGTTCGCCACCAACACCGGCTCGGCGCGCTCCTTCGCCGATTGGATGCAGCGCAACCACCCCGACATCGGCCGGCCGCTGGCAGGCCTCAACCCCGGCACGCAGGAGTTCTCGAACGCGTGGCGGCAGATTGCGCGCGACCACCGCCAGGAGTTCCAGGCCGCGCAGCACGAGTACATCGCCAGCCGCTTCTACGAGCCCGCGCGCCGCAACGTCGAACGCGCCGTGCCCGGCCTCGACATGAACCAGCGCAGCCGCGCGCTCAACGACGTGTTGTGGAGCGTCGCGGTGCAGCACGGGCAGGAGGGCGCCGCGAACATCTTCGGCCGCGCGCTGCAGGGGCAGAACGTGTCGCAGATGAGCGACGAGCAGATCATTCGCGCCATCTACCAGGAGCGCGGGAAGACGACCCGCGGCGGCGAGCTGTACTACTTCACGTCGAGCTCGGCCGAGGTGCAGCGCGGCGTGGCGAACCGGTTCCGCAGCGAGCAGGCCGACGCGCTCGCGGCCCTCGCCCAGGAGCGCTGACGCCGAAGTCGGGTCGTGCTCTCCTGCGTGACACAGGGGGAGCACATGACACTGCGACGTGGAGTCGAGCTGGTCGACGCCGTGATGAAGCACCGTCGTGACGCGGGAGAGTCGTTCGAGGGTCTTCCGCCCGACGAGCTGAAGCAGACGAAGCTGGGCACGCAGCCGTTGTCACCCGCGCTCGAGCGCTGGCTCGCTGCCGACGCCGAGTACTTCTCGCTGAGCGAGCCGATGACGCTGCGCGAGCTGCTCGTGCAGGAGTTCGGCGACGACTGGGCCGAGGCCTTCGAGCCATTGCCGAGCGAGCTGAAGGCGCCCGTGGTGCTGCTCGAGGGGTGGGGCTCTGACTCGCGGCGCTTCCTGTACCTCGGGCCACGCGACGCGGCGGGCGAGCCCTGCATCATGACCGTCGACATGGACGACATGCCGTTCTTCTGCGTCAACGGCCCGGTCGACGTGTGGCTCGCGCAGCAAGCCGGGTTGCTCGAAGACGAGCAGGTCTACGGCCATGTTCCGGCCGAGTACGAGCCCGCGCGCCTCGAGCACGCCCGGCTGCATTTCGGTGGGTACGTGTGCTGGGGCGACGGCATGCGCAGCCGCACGCTCGACCTCGAAGACGGCGACGTCGAAGGTGAAGACGAGGAAGAGTAGTGCCAGCCCGCCGCTCCTCGTCCGCCGTGGCGTCGACGGCTGCGCCACACGAAGTGGGACAGCGACGGGTTCATTCTGCAGCTGCTCGTCGTGGAAGACCGACCATCACCACGGGCACCCGGGAGACGCGACGCAGCCTGTCGGCAATGGCGTGATGCTCTGGTTCGAGGTCGACGACTTCGACGCTGCTGTCGAGCATGCGCGCGAGCTGAAGGCGCCCGTGATGCTCGACGTGCACGTGAACCCGAACGCGCGAACTCTGGGTCGCCGAGCCCGATGGCTGCACCGTGGTCCTCGCGTCACCGGCTGTGAATCGCCATTGGGCGTCACGGTGACAGGTGCACAGCGGCGCGAGCATCGAATGCCGAAGGGAGGGCGCCAGGTCAGCCCTTCTTCGTCGGCAGCGGCGGCCTCGGCTGCGTGCTCGGGCCTTCGACGCGTGGCCCCGCAGACACCGGCTTGGTGTCGGGCGGCTTCGCGCCTTCGGGAGGCAACAGCGCCGACCGCGCAGGGGCTGGCGTCTTCGTCTCGGCGGGCGTCTTCGGCTCGGCGGCCAGCGGGGCCGACGGCGCCTCGGCCAGCTCTCCACCGCGCTCGTCACCCACCGCCTCGCGGTCGTCCTCCGAGATGACGATGACGCGGTCTTCTTCGGCGAAGATGACCGACTCGAGCTGCTTCGGGTTCACGATGGGCGTGCCGCCCAGCTTCAGGTAGCCGATGGCCACCTCACCCCGCGAGCGCGCCACCTTCTGCACCGTCAGCCACGGCGTCGTGTAGCCGAGCAGCGCGTAGCAGGCCGCGCGCTTCAGGTAGATTTCGTTGCCGTCGGAGTCGAACAGGTCGGCGAACACGGCGTTCAGCTCGCGGCGCTCCGACACCTGGGCCAGCAGCATCGACGTCATCTCGGCCGACACCACGAAGTCGGCGCCGTAGTCCTGCTCCAGCAGGTCCTTCGTTCGCGTGTCGAGAATCTCCGAGATGATGCGCGGCTTCTTGTCCTTGAAGGCGCGGAACAGGTCGCGCAGCAGCAGCACGGTGATGACGGTGCGCGCGTCGGCTTCGTCGGCGGGTCGCGAGGTGTCGGCCACCACCATCGCCACCATGAAGTCCGGAGACACCACCCGCTTGAGCGCCTCGGGCGACGTCGGGTCGCCTTCGACGTACTTCAGCTTGAGCGCCTTCAGCGAGCCGACGTGCTCCTTGATGAACTCGGTGAAGCCGTCTTTCTCGAGGCCGGGCATCAGCCACGCCTCGCTGCCCGGCAGCACGTAGTTGTCGAACTCGCGCAGCATGTCACCCAGCTTGGGGCTCATGCCGCAGATGAGCAGCCGCTCGGGTTTGCGCTGCATCGCGCTCGCGCCCGCGAAGCCTTCGGGCACCGTCGGCTGGTGCTGCGCTGTCAGCGTGAAGCTGTCGTCGTCTTCGGCGATGACGAGCAGCTCGTCACCTTCCTGCAGGGCGAAGTCGTCGGGCGGGTTCAACGTGCACACCGCGGGCTTGCCCTCTTCGGCGCGCCGCACGCCACACACCACCGCGTCCTTCGTCGCCCACTGCGCCTCGCGAAACTCCTTGCCGGCGAGCGGGCCCACGGGCGTGAAGTAGAACTCGCTGCCTTCGTACGAGAGCAGGTCGCGGTACACGCCAGCGAGCCCGTTCTGCCGCGCCGTCTGCACCATCATGCGCGACAACGTCTCAGCCATGGCGACGACCTCGACACCGCCTGCGCCAAGCTGCTCCACCACGGTGCGCCGCGAGGCATCGAGCAGCTCGACGACGGCGTGGTTCTTCTGCAGCGCGCCGGGAATGCGGCGCAGCGCGAGCAGCGTCTTGATGGCCGCCATGTCCTGCGCGTCGTCACGCGCTTCGACGTTCTCGTCAGCGAGGATGATGAGGCTGCGCGCGCGGCCGGCACCCACCTTGCGCAGGTCGTGCACCGAGAACGGGCTGCCCTGCCGCACCACCACGCGCGTCGGGCCCATGTCGCCCATGCGCTCCTTCACGGTGTTCTCGACCTCTTCTTTGTCCGTCTCGGAGAGGATGACGATGCTCGCCGACTTCTGGTTCGAGTTCGCCTCGCGCAGTTCGCGCAGAATCGCGAACACCTTCTCGTTGTAGCCAAGAATGAGCGTGTGCTTCTCGTCGATGACGGGGCTGCGGCCCTTGCGCAGGTCTTCGATTTTGTCGCCGATGGTGCTCGACACGAGGCCGATGAGCAACGCCACCACGCCGACGCCGCTCAACGTCGCCATCGTCGCGACGAAGCGCACCAACGTGCCCTTGTCGTCGCCCATGGTGCCGGCGTCGGCCACGCGCGTCATCGCCCACCACAGCGCCTCGAAGAGGTCGAACGTGTCGTTCGGGTCTTCGGGCGCCGGCATCACCAGCTTCGCGAACACCGCGCAGGTGAAGACAAGAATGAACGAGAGCCCGAAGAGGCCCACGAAGCGGGCGAAGGGGCTCCACGAGAGGAAGCGGTCAATCTGATACCGGACTTTGTCACCGAAGGACGGGGCGTCGTCTGCCATGGCGGGCGGACCGTAGCACCGCGCCTCTGGCCCGCCTCATCTCTGTGGCGCCTTCGGAGGCGCGACGGCGCGCTGGGGCCCGCTCTTGAGCGCCTCACGCCAGCGGTCGGCCAGCCGCTTGTCGGCCGGGTCATGTTCGTCGCGGTAGCGGCGGGTCAGGGCGTCGACGAGCAGGTGCTGGCAGTCGGTGGCGGTGGGCGCCGCGCCCAGGCACAGGTTGGCCTCGGCGATGGCGTCGTCGAGCTTGTCCTTCACGCGCAGGTTGATGATGCGCCGAACACGGTCGACGACCTCGGAGTCGGCCGTCACGGGGCGGTCGGCCGGGCGGCCCACCGGCGGCAGCTGCTGTTGCTCCATGGCCCGCACGTAGAAGGCGCGGCACACCACGCCCACCTGGCCGCCCGAGTCGACGCAGTTGGCGGCGTTGCTGGCCATCGCCTGCCACTGCCTGGTGCGCTCGAGCCGCAGCTCGCTCTCGACGAAGCCCATCAACAGCTGCGCACCGAGGTCGTCGAGCGGCGGCAGGAACGAGGCGTCACGCGCGAAGTCGTGGCTGAGCAGCACCCGGCCGTGCTCGCGCACCAGCGCCGCGTCGGGCTCCTCCGCCAGCGTCGCCCACTGCCTGGCGGCGTAGCGCTCGAAGGAGTCGTTGTTGCGGCTGGCCGCGTCGGAGGCCAGCGTCGAGAGCTGCTTCACGCACGGCTGTGGCGCCGCGAACGTCACCGCGCACGCCTCGGCCACGCCGACGGCCGTCTCGACGTCGCCCATCACCCGCAGCTGCGTCACGTTCGCCGCCGTCTGCACCACGGCCGAGGGCGGCTTCGGTGCCACCGGAGCTGGCCGCAGCACGACTTCGGTGGGCTTCGGCGGGTCGACGAGCACGTGGCTCCAGCCCGTCATCGCGGCCACCAGCGCGCCGACACCCAGCACCGTGCCGGCCGTGACGGCGACGAGGGCGCGTCTCCACCGCGACGCGGGGCGGGCAGCCTGCGCGGCCTCGCGAGCGTCGGCGACGTCGTCGGCGTCGAGCTGCAGGGCCCACGGGTAGCCCAGCTGCAGCACCGCCTCGACGCAGGCGCGGCGAACGGTGCGGTTCCGCGTGCCATCGGCCGAGAGCAGCTTCAGCAGCGCCCCTGCCACGGCTTCACGCGCTTCAGGCAGCACGTGCGTCGACTGGAGCGCGGTGACGAAGGCCTGGGCGTTCTCCTCCACCGTCTCGACTGGGGCCGTCAGCCATGTCGTCAGCGGCGTCAGCGCGCTGCCGGTCTCGCCCGGCGAAGACACCTGGGTGGGCTGCACGGCCGTCGTCACGGAGGGCCACGTTAATGGCATGTGTCACCAGCGTCAGCCTTCGCTGGTGTGTTCCTGCCTGAAACGCCGAGCGGCCCCGGGTGTTGAGGCGTGGTGGATTGGCGGCGCATGTCAGCGCCCTGACGCAGCGATGGCTTCGAAGGCGGAGTTACTCGATTGGGCATGACGCTCGAACGCCGCCTGCTGTCGTTGCTCTCGTTGATGCTGGGGGCCTCGCTGGTGTTGATGGGGCTGCGCGTCGAGGTGGCGTTGAACGACCGCGCGACGGCCCGGCGCTTCGAGGCGCTCGAGGGCGTGGCGGGCGCGTTGAACGAGGCGGCGGGCTGGCAGGCCATCGAGCGCGGCACCGGCACCACCATTCTCGCGACACCCAGGCCGGCCGAGGCGTTGCTCTCGCGCTTCGCGCAGGTGGGCGAGAAGGGCGACGAAGCCGCAGCGCGCGTGGAGCGGCACCTCGAGGTGTTGCTGGCCGACTTCTCGACGAGCGAGCTCGAGGCGGCGGTGCAGGCGTGGCGGCAGAGCTGGGCGACGCTGAAGGGCGCGCGGGCGCAGGTGAAGGCGCAGCAGCTCGCGGGTCAGGCGTGGGTCGACCTGGCGACGCAGAACATCTCCAGGGAGTTCGAGCTGCGCGACGTGGCGCTGCGGCCGGTGGGCGACCACGAGCAGGTGTTGCTGGCCAACGCCGTGGTGCGCGCGAACGTGGCGACGCTGGCCGAGTACGCGGGCCGCGAGCGGGCGAGCCTCGGTGGCGTCATCGCGGCGGGCACACCCATCGACCCGGCCCTGCGGACGAAGCTCGTCGGCTACCGCGCCGTCGTCGAGGTGGCCGCCGCGCAGGTGGCGGCGCTCGAAGCGAGCCCGAACACGCCGCCCGAGCTCAAGACGGCCGTGGCCCACTTCAAGCGCGAGTTCCTCGACGGGTACCAGCCGCTCCGCCTCGAGGTGTACGCCGCCAGTGACGCCGGGGCGCCGTACCCGGTCGATGGCCCGGAGTGGATCTCGAGGTCGACCCGCGCCATCGACTCCGCGCTCGCCGTCTCGACGGCCATCGGCGGCCTCTCGAAGCAGGCCTCGAGGCAGCTGGCGGCGTCGGCCTCGCGCTCGCTCGCCATCACGGCGTTGGTGCTGGCGCTCGTGCTGGGCACCTTCTTCTTCTCGCTGCGCTTCGTGCGCCGCAACGTCGTCGCGCCCCTCACGCGCGTCATCGACGGCCTCTCTCAGGGCGCGCGGCAGGTGGCCGACGCGTCGGGTTCCATCGCGGCCTCGAGCCAGACGCTCGCCGCGGGCGCCACCGAGCAGGCGTCGGCGCTCGACCAGACCAGCCGCTCCCTGGCGAACGTGTCGGAGCGCAGCGCGCAGAACGCCCGCAGCTCGGACGACGCCCGCCGCGCTGCCGACGAGAGCGCGGCCCTCATCACCCGCGGCACCGAGGCCATGCGCCAGATGGAGGCCGCCATGGGCCGCATCACCACCACCTCGCGGGAGATTGCCCGCATTCTGAAGGCCATCGACGACATCGCGTTCCAGACGAACATGCTGGCGCTCAACGCCGCCGTCGAAGCGGCGCGGGCGGGCGACCAGGGGCAGGGCTTCGCGGTGGTCGCCGAACAGGTGCGCGCGCTGGCCATGCGCGCGGCGCAGGCGTCGAAAGAGAGCAGCGAGCACGTCGACCAGGCCATGCGCACCAGCTCGAGCGGCGCCTCGGTGCTCGAGCAGCTGAGCGCGGCGCTGGCGCAGATTTCGGGCACCGGCACCCGCACGACGGCCCTCGTGGGCAGCATCTCGCAGGCCTCGCATCAGCAGTCGCAGGGGCTGGGTGAGGTGTCGACGGCCATGGGCGAGATGAACGCGGTGGTGCAGCGCACGGCCGCTACCGCCGAAGAGTCAGCCGCGGCGGCCGAGCAGCTGAGCGCCCAGGCCGAGCAGCTCGATGCGTGGGTCAGAGACCTGAGCGTGCTCGTCGGCGGCGGCTCCGCGCCCGTGCGGCACTGAGCGTCGTTTCACCCGTGAGCTGCGCCGACGCATCGGGAATGATGCGCGCCCATGGCTCACCCCGACCTGTTGATCCGCGGCCGCCGCGTCCTGCTCCCGGCCGGCCTCGCTCCTGCGACGCTGCACGTGACGAACGGAAGAATCGCCGCCGTCACGGCCTTCGAGGCGCCCGCGCCGCCCGACGTCACGCTCGTCGACGCGGGAGACCTGCTCGTCACTCCGGGGCTCGTCGACTCGCACGTGCACATCAACGAGCCCGGCCGCACCGAGTGGGAGGGGTTTCGCACCGCCACCGAAGCCGCCGCCGCCGGAGGCATCACCACCGTCGTCGACATGCCGCTCAACTCGATTCCGCCCACCACCTCGGCAGACGCGGCGAAGCAGAAGCTCGACGCGCTCGGTGACCAGCTGCACGTGAACGTCGCCTTCTGGGGTGGCGTGGTGCCCGGCAACGCGAAAGACCTCGCCGGCCTGCAGCGCTTCGGCGTGCCCGGCTGCAAGTGCTTCACCTGCGAGTCCGGGGTCGACGAGTTCCCCATGTCGCGGCGCGAAGACCTCGAGCTCGCCATGCCCGTGCTGCGCGACCTCGGCCGCGTGCTGCTCGTGCACGCCGAAGCACCTGGCCCGCTCGCCGTCGCCGAGAAGCTGGTCGCCCAGGAAGACCACCGGCGCTACCAGACGTACCTGCGCTCGCGGCCGCCTTCGGCCGAAGACGAAGCAGTCGCGATGATCATCGAGCTCGTGCGCAAGCACGGCTGCCCCGCGCACATCG
Organism: Archangium sp.; assembly: GCA_016793585.1. The sequence continues at coordinate 17,470 of JAEUJR010000527.1, read as the reverse complement.
TTCACCTCTCGAGCGCCTCGGCCATTCCGCTGCTCGCCGCCGCCCAGGCCGAGGGCCTGCCCATCACCGCCGAGACCTGCCTGCACTATCTGGCGTTCACCGCCGAAGAGATTCCCGACGGCGCGACCCACTACAAGTGCGCGCCGCCCATTCGTGAGGCCGCCAACCGCGAGCTGCTGTGGAAGGGCCTCGCGTCGGGAGTGATCAGCCAGGTCGTGTCTGATCATTCTCCCTGCACGCCGGCGCTCAAGAAGCCCGAGACCGGAGACTTCCTCGGGGCGTGGGGCGGCATCGCGGGGCTGCAGCTGGGCCTCTCGGTGCTGTGGACGCTGGCGACCGAGCGCGGCTTCTCGCTGGAGCAGGTGGTGCGGTGGAACACCCTGGGTCCGGCGAAGCTCGCGGGGCTCTCGACGCGCAAAGGCCAGCTGGCCGAGGGCTTCGACGCCGACGTGGTGCTCTGGGACGACCGCGCGTCGTTCGAGGTGACGCCCTCGAACATCCACCATCGCCACAAGGTGACGCCCTATGCCGGCAAGACGCTGCGCGGGGTGGTGCACCAGACCTTCGTGGGTGGGCGGCTCGCGTGGTCGCGCGAGAAGGGGCTTCGCCCTGCGGGTGGCCACTTCGAGGCCGTCACCTGACGAGCGCGCCGTCAGGATTCGATTGACTCCCCTCGCCCACGTCGGAAGACAGCCGCCCATGCATCAGGCTCCCTTTCGACCGAAGACGATGTTCAGGCTGGCTGGGCTGGCCGTGGGTGCGGCGATGGTGCCTGCTTCGGCTTCGGAGTCGGGTGGCCACAGCGACCCCGCCGCGCCCATCGTGCTCGCGCTCGCCATCATCCTCGTGTTGGCGAAGGTGGGCGGTCACCTCGCGCAGCGCCTCAAACAACCCGCGGTGCTCGGAGAGCTCGTCGTGGGCGTGGTGCTGGGCAACCTCTCGTTGCTCCTCGAGGTGTTCGGCGCAGAGCCGCTGCGCTACTTCCACGCGCTGTCCACCGACACGCACCTCGACATGCTCTCGCGGCTGGGCGTCATCATTCTGCTCTTCGAGGTGGGCCTCGAGTCGACGGTCGCACAGATGATGAAGGTGGGCGTGTCGGCGCTGCTGGTGGCGACGGTGGGCGTGGTGACGCCGTTCGCGCTCGGGTGGCTCGTCTCGTCGCTGCTGTTGCCGGCCGCGAGCGTCTACGTGCACATCTTCATCGGCGCGACGCTGACCGCGACGAGTGTTGGCATCACCGCGCGCGTGCTCAAAGACCTCGAGAAGAGCCACCTGCCCGAAGCGCGCATCGTGCTCGGCGCCGCCGTCATCGACGACGTCATGGGCCTCGTCATTCTCGCGGTCGTCACGGGCATCATCGGCGCGGCGAACGCAGGCACCACGCTGGCGGTTGGAGACATCGCCATCACGCTCCTCAAGGCGGTCGGCTTCCTCGTCGGCTCGTTGCTCATCGGGCGCTGGTTGTCGCCGCGCATGTTCCACGTGGCCTCGCAGCTCAAGGCGCAGATGGTGCTGCTCGCGTTCGGTCTGGGCTTCTGCTTCCTGCTCTCGTGGTTGTCAGACCTCATCGGGCTGGCGCCCATCGTCGGCGCGTTCGCGGCGGGCCTGATTCTCGAAGACGTTCACTACCAGGACCTCAAGGACAAGGAGCAGCACACCCTCGAGGAGCTCATTCACCCCATCTCGTACTTCCTGGTGCCCATCTTCTTCGTGCTGATGGGCATGCGCACCGACCTGCGGGCCTTCGTGGCGCCGGGCGTGTTGACGCTCGCGGGGGCGTTGGTGGTGGTGGCGATTCTCGGCAAGCTGGTCGCGGGCCTCGGAGCGTTGGGCAAAGGGCTCGACCGCATCAGCATCGGCATCGGCATGGTGCCGCGCGGCGAGGTGGGCCTCATCTTCGCGAGCATCGGCGCCGGGCTGACGGTGCAGGGGCAGAAGGTGGTCGACCCGAACGTGTTCTCGGCCGTGGTGGTGATGGTCATCGTGACGACGATGGTGACGCCGCCAGTGCTGAAGTGGAGCCTCGAACGCGGCGAGAAGAAGCAGCAGCGCACCTGAAGGCGATGCGCTGGGCACTCGAGAACGCGTACGGGAGCCATCGTCTTCGCCTGGCGCTTCACGGGCCCGTGGTGACGAAGAAGGGCGCGCTCGTGGTGCCGTGACGTTTTCGTGAGACCTCCGGGCCGCGTGACCGTCTGCGGTCGTTCCATCAGGAGAACGACCGAATGTTGCGATTCACGCTGCTGCTGACGTGCCTCTCTGCCACCGCCTTCGCCCAGACCGCCGCGCAGGTCTGCGCGAAGATTCTGTACGCCGACCAGAAGGTCGCGTGCGTGCGCACCATCGCCGGGCACGACGTCGAGCCCGAAGCGGCGCAGGTCTGCGGCACGATTCTGTACGCAGACCAGGTCGTGCAGTGCATGGCCGGCACGCTCGACAAACACTTCGAGCCCGACGAGCTCGCGGCGTGTCGGTCGATTCTGTACGCCGACCAGAAGGCGCAGTGCATCGCGTCGGCAGGGCGAAAGCCGCCGCCGCGGCGCCAACGTGAGCGCGAACGCGACGACGACCGCGAAGACCGCCGCCGCTCGAGGGGCCGTGACGACGACGACGAGCGCGACGTCGCCCGCTACGACAGCACGGTGACGTTCGAGAACCGCACGAGCCGCGTCTCGGCGTCACGCTTCTACTGGCGCGTCGCGGGGAAGAGCCGGTGGACCGAGTTCGGAGGCCGCCGTCGGCTCGGGCCTGGCGAGCAGGTGAGCCTCGAGTCGTCGTCGGGCCTGTACGACTTCTGCGTCGAGACCACTGACGGCCGCTCGGGCTACTGGGCGCGCATTCGGCTCGAGGGCAGCGAGCACCGGCTCTGGTTCAAGAGCGACGGGCTCGACGACTTCGACTGCCGCGACCGCTGATTCACCACTCACCTTCACTGGAGAAACCCATGTTCCGAACCGTGCTCTGTCTCGTCGTGTGTCTGTCGTCGTCGGTGTTCGCTGCGTCACGCGCCGACCTGTTGTCTCGTGCTGCCGAGGGCGTGAAGGAGGCCGTCGACGAGGTGCAAGATGCGCCGGCTGCGTGCAGGAAGAAGCTCGCGAGCAAGGTGGAGTCGCTCGATGACGCGCTCCGGGCGGCGAAGAAGGACCCGTCGGACTCGGCGGTGAAGTCGGCGCGGCGCGCGGCTGATCAGGCGGCCGACGTCGCGCGTGAGGCGTGCACTGGGTCGACCGGGAAGCGGTTGGTGAAGGCGCTCGAGGCGGCGTCGGCGTCGTTCGATGACGCGTTGAGCGCGAAGGAGGAAGCGGCGCCTCCGCCGGTGTTGAACGCCATCGCGCAGGGCATCGGTGGGTTGTTCGCGGGTGCTGCGCAGGCGCACTCCGAGACGACCACGTCTTCGAAGTCGACCTCGAAGACGACGCGCACGGAGCAGGTGAACGGAGAGGATCTCGAAGAGGGAGAGCCTCGTGAGAACGAGCGGCCCGCGAAGAAGGAGAAGAAGTCTGACGGTCCGAAGCGGGGCGAGTTCGGCGCGACGTGCCGCAACAACGGCGAGTGTGACTCGAACACGTGCTACCTGGGCTCGGGCTCCATCGGGTACTGCACGAAGATCTGCAGCGAGGACGATGACTGCCCGCGAAAGATGTTCGAGTGGACGTGCTACCGCCCGCGCAATCTGAACGCGCCGCAGAAGCTGTGCCTGCAGAGCAATTGAGCGGGGTGGCCGTTAGCCACGCGGCATGAAGCTGTCAGAGAAGGGTCGATTCGCGCCGCCGCCGAAGCTCGAGCCGAGGTTCGCGCAGGCGTTGTCCCAGACGCTGGCCTCGTGGAGCGGGGTGCATGCCCGAACGCACTGGCAGCTTGGTGACGAGTCGGTGGTCGATGGCGCGGACTTCTACGTGGGTGACGAAGAGCTGGGTCACCTGCACCTCGATGGCGATGCGCACGTCGCCGTCGGCGTGGCGTTGAGGAATGCGCTGCTGGCGCGTGGGCTGGCGCGCCCGTTTCCCTGGAGTCGCGAGTTCGTGACGTGGCGAGTGACGTCGGCCGCGTCGCGAGCGCATGCGGAGTGGCTCTTCTCGCTTCGACTCGCGGCGCTGGGTGGAGCTTCGGTGGAGTCGTTGCTCGCAACAGTCACCGAGCGTGCGAGTGCGGCGGAGGCGTCGTGTTGAGCTCACTCCTGTTCGCGCGTCTGTGACGAGGTCTGGTACGCGACGGTCATGAAGAAAGTCGCGCTCGGGTGCGGAGTCGTGGTCGCGACGGCCTTCGTGGCGCTGGTGTCGTTCGCCATGCGCACGCCCGACCTGCCGCCGGGCTTCGTCTCGGTGCGCGAGAGCTCGACGTTCCAGGCTCCGGCGCTGCTCGAGAGAGCATGGGCCTTGCCTGTCGCGGCGACCTATCCGCGGCCGCTGCTCTCGCAGACGAATCCGACCGGGTGTGGGCCCACGAGCGTCGCCAACCTGCTGCGCTCAGGGGGTGACGCAACCTCGCAAGCCTCACAGGTCGCGGCGCACGGCGCGGTGTGTGTGTGGGGCTTCTGCTTCGGTGGGCTCACCCTCGATGGCCTCGCGGAGGCGGCGCGGCAGACGAGTCCTGGCTGGAAGGTGAGCGTGGTTCGACCGGCGACCGTGAACGCGCTCCGCGACCAACTCCGCCGCGCCAACGACCCCGGCGTGCGGCTCGTGGCGAACTTTCATCGTTTTCCGCTCTTCGGCACTGGCGGCGGTCATCACTCGCCCATCGGTGGCTACCTCGAAGCGGAAGACCTGGTGTTCGTGCTCGACGTCAACGCGAGCTACGGCCCGTGGCTCGTTCCCACCGACAGGCTGTTCGAGGCGATGGACACCGTCGACTCCGGGAGCGGAAGCAAGCGCGGGCTGATCAGTTTCGAGCGCTGATGGAGGTGCCGCTCCGCCCTGCCGGGTATGTCAGCATGACCGCATGAAGCCAGGCAGCGACGACGGACGGGTACGACGGGCCGAGCGTGGGCGGCAGCGGGTCAGCCAGGCCCTCATGGCGCTCGTCGCCAAGACAGGCCGTATGCCGACGGTCGACGAGGTCGCCTCACGCGCCGGAGTCGCGCGACGTTCCGTCTTTCGTTACTTCGATGGCGTCGAAGCGCTCGAAGTCGAGACCGCTCACGCGATGCGTGCGTTGATGAACGAGCAGGTGCCTCCGCCCGACGCACGGGGTTCGCTGGAGGAGCGGCTCGATGCGCTCGTTCGCCACCGCGCCCAGTTGTACGACCGCCTCACGCCGATTCGTCGCTTCCTCGACGCGGCACGCCAGCGAGGCAACCCTGCCTTCGATTCGCTCGTCGACGGAGGCCGGAAGCTGCTCGTGCAGCAGCTGCGGACTGTCCTGAAGCCCGAGCTCGCACACAACGCCCGCCTTCAACCCGTTCTCGAGTTGGTCACCAGCTGGGAAGCGTGGGTCGCGCTCCGGGAGGGCCAACGCCGGAGCGCTGCATCAGCGCGTCAGATCATGCGCGAGGCGCTGAAGGCGTTGCTGAGCGCGAAGGCCACCAGCCGAGGGCGAGTGGCACGAAGCCGTTGAGCGCGTTGATCAGAAAGAGTCCTGCCCCGTCGATCAACCCATGCGCTCGCAGTTGGACCGAGCCCATGAGCACCACGTGGAGCAGCACACCGCTCCCGATGACGAGCACCAGGTGTCGAGGCCGCACGTTTCCGGTGCGAAGGCACACACGCACCACCCAGCCGCCGAGCGGCAGAAAGAGCAACACGCTGGTCACGACGCCCGGGTTCAAGCTCTGGTCGTGTACCGCCGCCACGAGATGTGAGAGCGCATTCACCAGCGGAACGCCCCACGGCATCAAGGCGAGTAGCGGCCTCGTTCGACGGAAGCGATAGGGCAGTACGAACGCCAACGGGCACGCGATGACGTTGACCGCGAAGATGAACGGCTCGTCTGCCGGGCAGCCCGAAACCCTGTCGAACCCGAGCGTGCGGCACATCGAGGCCAGGAACGCGTAGCGCTGCCCGTGCACGTCGTAGCCGTGCTCCTCGAACTGGTGGATCAAGTACATCGGCAGCAGGAGCGGCAGCAGAAAGACCGGGTCACGCCAGCGTGAGACCGCGCCTTCCGGTCTTCGCTCGAGCAGCGACCACGCCAGCAACCCCATCGCCACAAGCGGAGCCGCCAACGGCCAGTCGTGCAGGACAGTGTCCATCTCGGCTCCTGCCCCGAGTCTGTGTTGTGGCACTCACGATGTCAATTGATTCGAAGACCCCGGTCGTTCGACGACCCGACCAACGAATGGTCGAACTTTCGAACGACGTGGGATCAGGGCGTCATCGTGTACGTCGGCGTCTGCGCATCCAGAATCGGGAACTGGCCCGCGCGCACGGTGACTCTCGGCGGCGTCGTCTGGTTCGTCTTGTAGAGCTTCCCGCCCGTGCCCACCGCCTGGAAGAACACGTCGAACGTGCCCTGCGGCAGGTAGGGGAACACGGTGCCCTGGCCGGTCATCGCGTCGTTGCACGACACCTCGGCGCCCGCGTTCGGGTACAGCAGCGTGGGCGTGCCGGTGGTGGTGCGCAGGTTCAGGAAGATGGAGGTCACTCCGGCCTGCGCGCACGTCTGCGTCACCGCGCCATCACGAAACGCCCACTTCACCGGCAGCGAGCCCACGTCCCAGTCCATCGCGATGGTGACTGGCGTCGTCGCTCCTGCAGGCACCGCCACCTGCTGCTGCTTGCGGAAGTAGACGAACCCGTTCATGTCGGCTGCCGAGAGGTCGAGCGTCGCCGTGCCGCTCAGGTTCGGCAGCGACAGCCCCGCACCGCCAGGCTCTCCCGTCGAGCACGTCACCTCACGCGCCGTTCCTCCGTTCACTGCCACGCTCACCTTCGTGATGGTCGCCTGCGCGCACGTCGGCGTGTTCGACACCGACAGCGCCGGGAACGACCACTTCACCTGCAGCGTTCCGGGGCCCGTCGACGTCACCGGCTCGAGCCGCACCTGCGCCGAGACGTCCTGGTCGACGACGCGAACCTGCGCCGTGCCGCGGAACTTGAGCGCGTTGGTCGCGTCACGCCCTTCGAGCGTCGCCGTGTACGAACCCGCGGGAATGCCCTGCACCACGACTCCATCGGTGCCCGAGGTGTTGCAGCGGAACGCCTGGTTGCGAACGGTCGTGTTCGGCAGGTTGACGACGACGTTCGAGATGGCGGCCTGCGCGCAGGTCTGGCCCGAGAAGCTCCACAACAGAATCACGGAGTACGTCGGCCCGCTCACACCACCACCGCTGCCGCCTGCCGTGCCTCCGCCCGAAACGCCGCCTCCTGAAGCGCCACCGCCGCTGCCGCCCAGGCACACGCCACCGGAGCAGGTGCTGTTCGCGCCCATGCACGCCGAGCACATCGCGCCGCGCTGCCCGCAGGCGTCGGTCGTGTTTCCGTCGAGGCACATGCCGGTCGCGTCGCAGCAGCCGTTGCAGTTGTTCGGCGTGCAGTGGTTGCGAATCACGCAGCCGGTCGACCCAAGAAAGGCCGCGAGGAAAAGCAGCTGAAAAGTCCGCATGGTGAGTCTCCAGTACGTCACGGCCGGGGAACGACCTCACCGACGGCGAGGTAACCCACCTTATTCATTGATGGTGGGAAGCGTGCCCACATGCTGCCGGCATCCTCCTGCTGACCGATGGTCGCGATCAGGGCTCCGACCGATACTCCTTCACGAACAACGCACCGCACTCCAGCGGCGCCCGACCCGGGAGCACCACATGAAGAAGCTGAACAAGAAGCAGATGATGAAGAAGGCCCGTGGTCAGGGCATGACCGAGTACATCATCATCGTCGCCCTCATCGCCATCGCCGCCATCGGCGTCATCACCCTCTTCGGCGACAACATTCGCAAGCTGTTCGGCGCTTCGGCCGACGCCCTCGCCGGCGAAGAGTCGGTGACCCCGGCCACCAAGACGTTCAAGGCCGCTGGCGTCGACACCAAGAAGACGCTGTCGACGTTCGGCGAGAAGAACAACGCCAACTACTGATCAGTCGATTCGATTCGCAGTCGTCTCGGGGTCCATCGCGCGAGCGCTGGCCCCCGAAGTCGTTTCAGGGGTCCTCACTGCAGCCGAAGCTGCTGCGCCCGAGACCAGAGCCGGAGCACCAGCCGTTCGCTCAGCTCCGCCGCACCGCCCATGAAGCGCTCACGCCACGCGTTCGCGGGGTGAAACTGCACACGGTACAGGTTCGCGTCCTTCGAGCGCGTCAGCAGATAGTCGTCGCTCGTCTCGAGCTGGTCGACGAGCCCAAGCTCCTTCGCACGCGTGCCGAGCCAGTACTCGCCCGTCGCGACCTGGTCGATGTTCAGCGCGGCGCGGTTCTGCTTCACGAACGACTTGAAGAGCTGGTGGGTCTCTTCGAGCTGCTCCTGCAGCTTCGCTTTTCCCTTCTCGGTGATCTCTCCGAGGAAGCTGACCGTGCGCTTGAACTCGCCGGCCGTCATCTCTTCGACGTCGACGTCGTGCTTCTTCAAGAACCGGTGAACGTTCGGCACCTGCGACACCACGCCGATGGAGCCCACGATGCTGAACGGCGCCGCCACCACCTTGTCGGCCACGCACGCCATCATGTAGCCGCCGCTCGCCGCGACGCGGTCGATGCACACCGTGACCTTCAGCTTCTTGTCCTTCAGGCGTGACAGCTGCGCGGCCGCGAGGCCGTAGTGCGGCACCGCACCGCCACCGCTCTCGAGTCGAACGACGACTTCATCTTCCGGCTTCGCGACGCCGACGATGGCCGTCACCTCTTCCCGAAGGCTCGCGGTGGCTGACGCCATGATGTCGCCGTCGAAGTCGACGACGTAGACATTTGGCTTCGTCGCCGAGAGCGTCTGCGCGGCCTTCGCGTGCTCCTTCTGCTGCTTGCGCAGCGCCTTGAACGCGCCACGCCCCTTCGCCATGCCGGCCTGCAGCCCGTCGCGCAAGTTGTTGAAGCGCTCGTTGAGGTGCTTCACCTCGAGCCAGCCGCTGGGGTGTGACGAGAAGCCGCGCGCCCGGCGGATCAGCATCACCATCGCGGCCGTCGACGCCGCCACCGTGAGGAAGACGACGAAACTTCGCGCGGTGAAGCCAAGCAGGTCGTGCAGGGTTTCCATGGGCTCACGGCTATCGCGCCCGAACCCCACGCGCCATGACAGCCCGCGCATTCGGTCAGCTTTCGCCGCGACGCTGCGCTATTCCTTCCTGATGCCTGATGACCGCATCGGCCCGTGGTTGCCCGACGTGTTGCAGGGCATGCCGGCGCGCGTGCTGCTCCCCGAGCCCTATGAGCCGCAGCGAACGCAGTACCCCCTCGTCGTGTACCTGCATGGCAGCGGAGAACGCGGCACCGACAACGCAGCCCAGCTGCGCAACGGCGTGCGGGTGTTCGAGTCGCCCGACTTGCGGCAACGCCACCCGTGCATCGTGGTGGCTCCACAGTGCGACCGCGACGACACCTTCGGGGGCAGCTGGTACGGCGGTCCGTCACGCACGCAGCGGGCCGTCGTCGCGATGGTGCGTGAGCTGTGTACGCGGCGCTCCGTCGATTCTCGGCGCGTGTCGTTGATTGGGTTCTCGATGGGCGCCATCGGCCTGTGGGACGTCATCGCGCACCACCGCGACCTGTTCGCCGCGGCCATTCCCATCTCAGGCGACCTCGACGTCGCGCTCGCGCGAGACCTGCTCTCGTTTCCCCTCTGGGCGTTTCACGGAGAGCGCGACGAGCTGGTGCCGAATGCGAACACCCGCGCGATGTACGCGATGATGCAGAAGATGGGCGGCATCGCCCGCTACACCGAGCTTCCCGGAGTCGGTCACGATGCCTGGCAGCAGGCCTTCGCCCGTGCCGACGTGTTCGACTGGCTGTTTCAGCAGCGCCGGTGACCGTGCTCGAGCTCGTCAAGGCCGACCTCACGACGCTGAACGTCGACGCCATCGTCAATGCGGCGAACGCGGCGCTGTCGGGTGGCGGTGGAGTGGATCGAGCGATTCATCGCGCTGCGGGTCCCGAGCTCCTCGCGGCCTGTCGCTCGCTCGGCCGGTGTCCTCCTGGCGAGGCGGTCGTGACGCCCGGCTTCCGGCTGAAGGCGCGGCTGGTGATTCACGCGGTCGGTCCCGTCTGGGACGGCGGTGAGAAGGGCGAGCCCGCGATGCTCGAGCGCGTCTACGAGCGGGCGTTCACGCTGGCGAGAGAACAGGGCGTGCGCACCATCGCGTTTCCCGCAATCTCAGCAGGCGCCTATCGGTTTCCCTCCAACGTCGCGGCCGAGATTGCCCTGCGGGCGATGCTGAAGCGCGAGCCCGATTTCGAGCGGATCATCGCGTGTCTGTTCGATGATCAGACGTTCGCCGAGTATGTGAGAACCGAGGGAAGGCTTCGTCGGCAGGCTTCCATCTCGTGACCCGAAGTGTCGCGCGGATGACGCCCCTCGACGTCAGGCGAAGCCCGCCGGAGTGCGTGTGATGCCGAGCCGGTGCAGCGCCCTGCTGTGCTCACGCTTCAGCAGCTCAGAGCAGGCCCCACTTCGCGGTGAAGGCGGCGAGCAGATTCCAGCTCGGCCCGGTCGGCCCTTCGAGCACCAGCGTCGTCGTCATGAAGGCGATGAGGGCGATGACGAGCGCGTACGGAACGGCGAGCAGCGCTGCTCCGAGCTGACGCCGATTCCACGCGCCCGCATCGGCGACGCCCACCTTGTCCTGCACGCGGAACATCACCCACGCGAACGGCACCAACGCGCACAGCCATGCCACGAAGTTCACCAACGGCACGCCGTGGAACCACCCGGGCAACGTCGAGTCCCACACCCAGCAGCCCGTCGCAGTGGCGATTGGGTCGATCTGCAGGTCGAGCATCGTCGCGAACACGCCGACCAACACACCCGAAAGCAGCGCGCTCTTCTTCATCCACGGCAGCCACTCGCGCAGCCGCCACACGAGGTGGGTCGCCATGCCCAGCACCACGCACCAGCCAATCATCGTGGCGACCGGAGCGACGAACGGCTTCACCATCGTCTTGCCCAGGTTCTGCTCGTCGAAGAAGCCGAGCACGATGCCGCCATTCTCGAGCACCGCGCCGTACACGAGCGCCACGCCGAAGAAGAACGCCAACACCGACTTCTCGCGCTTCCAGAAGTAGCGGATCAGCAGCGACGCCCAGAGGAAGTTCGACAGCTCGTACACCGTGCGCAGCGACGTCACCTCGAGCGGCGACGGCTGGTGCCAGAGCATGTTGATGGTCGGCAACCCGAGCGCCATCACCACCGGCACGATGAGGGCCAGCCTCGGGAATCGAACGCGCTCCGACTTCAGCGCCCGCACCGTGCTGAACAACACGAACACACCCATCGGGAAGATGATGGTCGGCGCGAAGTCGGGCCGTGCCGGCACCAGGTTCGTCAGCGACGTGTTCAGCAGCAGGCACGCGTTCCAGAAGAACAGCCACGCCGGCACGTCGTCGCCCATCGCACGCCAACCAGCGCGCAGATACGGCATGACAGACTCACGCACTCCGACTTCAGAGAGCGGCAGCTGGGTCTCACCGGTGTTGGCTGACATGGTCGACCTCGAAAAAAGGTGCGGGAGCCTTTGCCACTCCACGACCCCGGGTCAACACTCGGCCTGTCTCCAGCACGCAACGCTCGTGAGCCGAAAACGCCCGCTCGTGAAATCGACCGCTTGCGGCAGGTGCGGTTCTCACCCCCTGAGAATTCCCTCCGCAGGCCGCTCATGTGACCGGTGGAAACATCGTCGACGATTCCCGCTGCCCTTTGCATCGTGGTTCGGGTGGATTCGCGGCATGGCCCTTCGTCTCAGCCGGCGCGGTGCTGATCAGCTCGAGGTTCCGCCGCCCATCGCGCTGGGTGTGTCAGCAAGGGCCGCATGAAGGGCGCCTTTCCGCTCAAGAACCCGCTGCCGAAGGCCATCGCTGGCACTGTCGTGTTCTGGCTCGGCGCCCTCGCGATGGCGCTCACCCACAGCACGGCGGGGTACCTGCTCGCCGGTCTGGCGGCCGCGGCTGCGGTGGTGATGTCGGCGAGCCTCGTGAACCTGCTGCGCCACGAAGGCTGGGCCGTGGTGGTGACGAACGACGGCGTCGAGCTGCTCGAGCCGGCGATGACCTCGTCGAAGCGAACCCGGCTCTCGTGGGACGACATCGCCAACGTCGGCGTGGCGCCCGCCCCGCCCGCGAAGCCCGACGTGCTGGTGTTCGACGTGAAGTCGGGAGGCCAGCGGTGGGTGCGGCGTGAAGACCTCGTCGACGAACGGCTCGAGGCGGTCATCTCGGCGGTGTTGCTGCAGCTGAAGAAGCGGCAACGGTGACGCTCAGCGTGTCGTCTGCGCCCGGCTCAGCTGCGCTGCCCTCAGGCCCTCGATGCACAGCTGCTTGAGCGGCTTTGGCGTTCTCGGGTTCTCGGCCGCTTCTTTCACGGCCTCCACTGCGTCGACGCCCCCGTGCCGTGTGAGCAACGTCACCAGCTCGCTCAGGTTCGAGGCGTCGGTCTCGACGAAGAGCGCGCGCACCAGCGGCGTCACCGCGCTCCCGCCGAGGTGCGCGAGCGTGCGGTACATCATGCGCCGCTCGTGGGGCGGAGTGGCCGGCCGCTCGATGAGCTGCATCAGCGCAGGCACCGCGCCGTCGTCTTCGAGGCGAAAGACCCAACGCAGCGCCTCGGCTCGCACCGGCGGTGCGGGGTCGTGCAGCCGCGTTCTCACGATGGTGGTGCAGCGCAGCGCGAGCTTCTCGTCGAGCCCCTCGAGCGCCGCCTGCCGATGGAGCGCCGAGGGCGAGTTCAGCGCACCCGTGGCGAAGGCGAACGCGTCGTCGTCGGGCCAGTGGCCGAGCTGCTGCACGAGCGACTTGAGCACCGCCGGAGCCAGGCTGCGCACGAGCTCGACGAGGTCGGCGGGCTTCGACTCCACCAGGCGCAGCGCCTTCACCGCGCGCACCCGTTCGTCGGGCGTGCCCTGCAGCTTCTCGAGCAACGGCTTCGTCGCCTCTCTGCCGAGCACCTTCAGCACCCACGAGGCGACCTGCGCACGCGCCGGGTCGGTCGACCAGGTGAGCACGGTCTCGAGGTGCACGAGGAACGCCGCGCGCAGCATCGTCACGACCGACTTGAAGCTCTCCTGCTGCCCGTGCTGCTTCGCCGACTCCTGCAGCGCCCGCAGCACGACGCCCACCATGGCCGCGTCTTCCGCCGCGACGATTTCGTTCACCGAGCGCTCGAAGGCCTCGAGCATGCGCGAGAGCTCCCAGCCGCTGCTCGAGAGCACCGCCGCCAGCAACGTGCGCGGGTTGGTGGTGCTGCTCGACCCCTTGTCTGCCGTGGCCGTCGCGAGCGGCGTGGTGTCGATGACCATCACCTGCGCAGCGGCGACGCTGGGCCTGTCAGTCGTGCTGCCGAGCGCCTTCGAGAGCGCCTCGCGGAAGTCGGTCGCCGAGCCGTACCGCACCTTCAGGTCTCTCGAGACCGCGCGCAGCACCACCTCGTCGAGCGCGGCAGGCACGTTGTTCGCCGTTCGGCTCGAGGGCTTCGGCGGGTCTTCGAGCAGGGTCTTCTTGAGCAGCTCGGTCTCGTTCGGAGCGCGGAACAGGCGTTGCCCCGTGAGCAACTCGAAGAGAATCACGCCCGCCGCGTAGAGGTCGGCGCGGTGGTCGAAGTCTCCCGTGCTGATCTGCTCGGGCGCCATGTAGCCCGGCGTGCCGAGCATCATGCCCGTGCGCGTGAGGTGCGGGTCTGACTCGTCGCCGCCGATGGTGCGGGCGATGCCGAAGTCGAGCACCTTGCAGTGCTCCGAGCCGTCCTTGTGGGCGACGACGAGCACGTTGCTGGGCTTGAGGTCGCGGTGAACGATGTTGTGCGCGTGCGCTTCGGCGAGGCCGGCGAGCACCTGGTCGATGAGCGCGATGGCCCGCGCGGCAGGCACGGGAGCCTCGTCGCGCAGCACCTGACGCAGCGGCCGGCCCTCGACGTACTCCATCACGATGTACGGGCTGCCATCGTCGGCGCGGCCCACGTCGATGATGCCCACGATGTTGGGGTGCTTGAGCGTCGCGGTCGTCGTGGCTTCGCGCTCGAAGCGCGCCATCACCTGCTCGTCGCGCGCGAACTGCGGCAGCAGCGTCTTGATGCACACGGCTCGTTTGAGGCGCGGCTGAATCGCCTTGAACACCCGCCCCATGCCGCCTTCGCCGATGACGTCTTCGACCTCGTAGTCACCGAAGCGCGGCTTGGCCGACAGGGGTGCCCCACACTCTCCACAGAACTTCGCAGAGGGGACCTCCTTCTGGCAGGCGGCGCATTTCATCGAGAGTGGAATCGTTGAACGTCAACGCACGTCAATTAGCCATTCAGACCCGCGCGAAGCAAGCCCACGCACACTCGGGTTCGGGCAGGCGTGGCGGGTGACGCAGGCGGCCGCAAGTGCGCTAGGAGGAACGGCGAGTCATGAGCATGCGGTGGCGGAAGTTTGGAGGCATGTTGGCCGGAGCGGCGCCGCTCGCGGGGGCCATCGTGTCGCTGGGCTGGTTGGCGCTGTCGAGTGAAGCCAACCCGACCTCGATGTTCATCGCGATGGCGCAGCACCCCATCGGCGCCATCGCGCTCATTCAGACCGTCTACACGGCGCTGCTCGGAGTGTTGTGGTTGCGCTACCGGCCGTTCCGCGCACCCGAAGGTGCGGAGTGGCCGAAGGTGTCGGTCATCATCCCCGCGTACAACGAGGGGCCGATGGTGGGGCGCAGCATTCGCAGCGTCGCGGCCTGCGCCTACCCGAAGGACAAGCTCGAGGTCATCGTCGTCGACGATGGCTCGCGCGACGACACGTTCTTCCACATGCAGTACCTGCGACGGGAGTTCCCCGACCTGGTGAAGCTGGTGCGCTTCTCGGGCAACCGCGGAAAGCGCTCGGCGCTGGTGGCGGGCATTCGTGCGGCGACGGGCGAGGTGATTCTCACCATCGACTCCGACAGTGAAATCGACCCGCGCACCGTGCACGAGATGGTGGCGCCGTTTCTCGCCGACGAGAAGATTGGAGCCGTCGCGGGGCGCGTGGCGGTGCTCAACCGAGACAGCCCCATCAGCCGCATGCTCGAGGTGCAGTACACGCTCGCGTTCGACTACGGGCGCGCCGCGCAGTCGGTGTACCGCACGGTCGCGTGCTGCCCTGGCGCGCTGTCGTCGTTCAAGAAGGCCATCATTCTGCCGTTCATGGACGAGTGGGAGAACCAGCGCTTCCTCGGCCGGCCCGTGAACCACGGTGAAGACCAGGCGCTGACGAACATCGTGCTGCGGCAGGGCTACGACACCGTGTACCAACGCACGGCGGTGGTGAACACGCTGGTGCCGACGACGTACTCGCAGCTCTCGCGCATGTTCCTCCGGTGGGACCGCAGCTACATCGTCGAGGGGTTCTCGTTCGCGCGCTTCATGTTCACGAAGTACCGCGAGAAGAACCGCGTGCTGCCCATCGTGACGTTCTTCGTGTCGAACCTGCGCTTCGTGTTGGTGGCCGTGGCCATCATGGAGGCTCCGAAGCTGTTCGATACGAACGTGACGACGGTGGGGCGCAGCATGGTCGCGCTCGCGCTCGGAGCCATCTTCTCGGCCGCGTACTACCTGCGGTTCGAGCGCAGCTTCCGGTGGATCTACGGCGTGCTGTACGCGGTGTTCTCGCTGGTGGCGTTGCAGTGGATTCTGCCGTGGGCGCTGGTGACGGTGCGCGACGAGCGGTGGGGCACGCGCTGATCAGCTGACGCAGTTTTCCAGGTCTCACGCCCCGGAGCCGACAGCGTCTCTGGTTGCGGACCGACCCGGCAACCTGTTGTTTTCTGTATGGTTCTGGCTGGCACATCGACTGCTCAAGCGGGCTCCAACCCCGCAGTGCCCAACCGGAGCCCAACCATGAAGAAGACCCTTTTGATGTGTCTCGTCGTCTCGTTGTCTGCCTGTGGACCCATGAACCCGACTGGCGGCAACACCTCGCCTCAGGCCGGCGGGTTCGCTCCCCTCGGTGGATTCACTCAGGCTGGTGGTTCAGCGCAGGCTGGTGGTTCAGCGCAGGCTGGCGGTTCAGCGCAGGCTGGCGGTTCAGCGCAGGCTGGCGGTTCGGCTCAGGCTGGCGGTTCGGCTCAGGCTGGCGGTTCGGCTCAGGGCGGCGGCTCTGTGAACCCGATGGATGCGGGTGTGATGGTCGTTGATGCTGGCGCAGGCGCGGTCGACGCCGGCTCGCCCACCATCACCGTCGAGGGCACCGTGATGACCAGCAAAGGCATCTTTGTTTCGAGCGCCACGGTCGTCATCTCGGGCAAGCAGCCCGTCACGACCGGGCCTGGTGGCCGCTTCACGGTTCCCGACGTGCGTCCTCCGTACGACATCGCCATCTTCTCGGGAGTCTCGACGCAGGCGACCGTGTACCGCGGCGTGACGCGTGCGAACCCGCGCCTGCGGTTCCTCGATGGTGCAACGACGAGCGGCAACTCCACCGCGCGCATGCAGGTGACCTACAGCGGTTTGCTGCCGTCCTCGACTGCCAACACCTGGTTCGTGGTCAATTCCATCGAGGTCAATTCCAGCGACGTCGCTTCCTCGCAAGGCATGGCTCAGTGGATGGGCACCGGCAACAACACGCTTGCCTTCGACTTCTCCTGGTGGACCTCGGCGCCCGCGGATCTCTCGGTTGCGGCCCTTCAGGTGCTCCGGGACCGCCAGACCAATCTGCCAGTCGACTTCACCTTCGGCTCGCAGCCTTCGGTTCCCGTGGTGTCCAACGCAACCATTCCCGTGGGCCTCTCGATGGGCCCGGTGACCTCGAGTGTCTTGAATGCCACCGTGAACGTTCCCGCTGGCTACACGCTCGATGAGGTCTCGACCTACGCGAAGTCTGGCCCGCACTACTTCTCCCTGTTCGACACCAACACCCCGAACGTGGCCATCAAAGTGCCGAACCTGCCGTCGCCGGCCTTTGCCATCGACGTCACCGCTGAAGACAACGCGGGCAACTTCGTTCACGCCTTCAGCGAGGCGCTCACGCCGGGTGGAGCCCAGAACACCATCAACCTGCCGCAGTCTCCGCGCCTCAGCCTGCCGATTCAGAACGCTGCTGGCATCGATGTTCTGACTCAGACGTTCTCGTGGATTCCGGTCGGGTCTGGTCCGGTCACCATCGCGACGTTCAGCACCCCGAACCTCAGCATCAACGTCGTCACCTTCGACTCGCGTACGCAGATTCCCAACCTGGCCGAACTCGGGCTTGGAACGATTCCGACGGGCACGACGGTCACGTGGAACGTGGCCACCTACGGCTCGCCAGGAACGATGGATGGGTTGACCGATCCCGCTCGTCCCACGCTCGCCATGTTCGGCAACTGGATTGCCGAGACCACCACGCGCACGTTCACCGCGCGGTGAGCTGAATCGACAGTGAGCTGGAGTCTGCCGGGCGGTTCCTTCGGGAGCCGCCCGG
>JAEUJR010000520.1 GCA_016793585.1 Archangium sp. | reverse complement strand
TTCCCCGTCGCCGAAGACCTCGACCTCTACGTGGTGGAGCCGCTGCCCGACGCCGGCACCTGCGAAATCTACTACCAGCAGCCCGGCATCAACCCGACGCCGCCGCCCATTCCGATTCCCTTCCCGATTCCGATGCCGAACTGCGGCGCGAAGGGCTGGCTCGACCTCGACGCCAACCGCGCGTGCAACATCGACAACGTGAACGTCGAGAACATCATCTACTCGCCGGGCATCGTGCCCACGAGCGGCCGCTACGTGGTGCGGGTGAACTACTGGCAGAACTGCTCGGCGAGCATGCCCGTGCCGTACGAGGTCGAGGTGCGCGCGAACGGGCAGACGCGGTACTTCTGCGGCACGTTCCAGCCGAACCAGGCGAGCGGCGGCAGCGCTGGCGCCGGGCGCTTCGTGGCAGACTTCGTCATTCCGTGACGCCGCTCTTCGCCACGCCTCCGACGCTCGAACACGCCCGGGAGCTGGTGAAGGTCTGGCTCTTCGACGCGCACAACGTCGCCAAATTGGTCTCGAATGGCGTCGCCCGGGCTATTGTTGAGGAGACCACAGAATTGCCAACGTCTCTCCAGTTTCGACGTTCGCAACAGCTCCAAAGTACTTGGCACCATCGATGGTCGCCTCGTCGCCAGCAAACGCCAGACGCTGAGGTGGACCTTCGACAGGAGCGTCACGCCCGCAGTTCGACACCCCTGATGGCCAGAGACGCCAGGTCGACGAGAGTCTTGGCGGTAGGACCACGGTTGCGTCCAGCGTGCTCCCGTGAAGTTCCGACGGCGAGAAGACCCGCCTCGTTTGTGTGAGGCAGAGCGACCATGGTCGGTTCAGCGCGATCGAAAATCCGTCTTGGCCGAGACGTTGGATTGGGCCAAAGAAGATACCGCCCGCTGCCGCACCACCATGAAAGCTGGATTCCCGTTGTCTGATGCTGAAGAAACTCAGCGACGCCGAGAAGCGACACTCCTTCCCGGGGCAACCACTCGACGTCAAACCCTGCTGCGGCGCGGTCCAGAACGACGCAACTCCATTGTCACGCTCGCAATTCACGACATCGGGCGAGGCAGGGGGCTGGGGCTCTGGTGTTGGCTGGCCTACGATTTCGCTGCGTGCGCACGACAGCAGCAGGATCAGACAGACCTCAGCCCTATTCCGCATACTCAGCCACCGGCTCGCCTTCGACTGGTACAGTTACTACGGCAGGTCGAAGAGCGATCCATTCGTCTTGCGGAATTACCCTGAAATAGTAGCGGGGCTTGAAGTCGACACTTGCGTCTGTTTGTTCTGCTGTAGGCAAGGCCCCACTGCGATGGAATCCAACCCATGACTCTGTCACGACCGCCGGTACTCCGTACTTATTCTTGACCATATCAATAGCAGCACGTTTGGCGACCGAGAAGGGCACCCCAACAACGGTGTCACCAATCAGCCCCCATGCATCCTCAACGGGAAGACCGGGTAGCATCGACTCCAAGTAGGCCACCTTGCCCGATCGATGGATCCAGATAGTCATCGATTGAGCCATCACCGGACGGCCGTGACGGGCGTCGGGGTGCTGCGCATGGTGAAGATGCCCATCGAGCTCGTCTCAGACCTCGAGCCGATGCTGGCGCCGCTGCGCTGACGGGTCTCGTCGCACCCCACGCGATGGTCCGACCCACGCCCCCAGGGCGCTCGCCGCGAAGATCAGGCTCGTGGTCGAAGGTCGCACGTTTGCAGTCCTGACGACCATGTCGGCCCGATTCACCCACGACCGCCGTGTGACCGGCCTGCTCGGGCTCGTGTCGGTGCTGGGAGTGCTGGCGGTGGGGCTGACGCTGACGTCGGTGTTCGTGCGCGCCTCACGAGCGGCGACGCTGGGGTCGGGGCACGAGCGCTTCTTGCGCGCCAATGACCGGCTCATCGCCGAGGCGCGGCGACGGCTGCTGTTGCCCGAGTACGGCCTGCATGGCGCGCGTGGCGCCGTGCTCGCGAACGAGCACCTGCGCCGCGCCGACTTCATTCACGCCATCGAGTCGCGCGACCTGCCGCGCGAGTTCCCCGGCGTGCGCGGGCTCGAGCTGATCGAGTGCACCACACGCGAGGCGCTGCCCGGCTTCCTGCATCGGCAGCGCGCCGATGGAGACGCCGCCTTCGTGGTGCGCAGCTCGGAGACCGATCGACTGTGTGTCGTCGTCGCCATCGTCCCCCGGCTGGGCAACGAGGCGTCATGGGGCTTCGACGTGTTCTCCGAGCCCCGCCGCCGTGAGGCCCTCGACCGCGCCGTCACCACCGGCGCACCGACGCTCACCGCGCCCATTCAGCTCGTGCAGGTCGAAGAGCGCACCCCGGGCATGCTCTTCCTGCTGCCCGTGTACACCGCCGGCAGACCGCTCTCGACGCCGGGCGAGCGGTGGAGCGCGCTCCGGGCCGTCGTCGCGGCGCCCATCGTGACCCGCGACCTCTTCGACGGCATGTTGATGGCGGCCGACGGGCAGATCGACGTCGACGTCTACGATGGGCCCGAGGCGCTGCCGGCCGCGATCCTCTACGACCCCGGCGGCCACCTGCGCGGGCAGGTCGAGCTGGGCGGGCTGTTTCACGAGCAGGTGGTCATCGAGGCCGGCGGTCGCTCGTTCCTGGTCGTGACGCGCTCGACGCCGGCCTTCGAACAGACCGTCGACCGCTCGAACGAGCGCACCGTGTGGTGGCTGGGGTCGGGGCTCACGGCGGTGAGCGCGTTGGTGTCGTGGCTGCTGGTGCGAAGCCGCGTGCGCGCGCGCTCCATGGCCGAGGCGATGACGCGAGACCTTCGTCAGGCGAAGGCCCACGCCGACCAGATGCTGCGGGAGCGCGAGGCCCTCTTCGGCACCATCGACCACCAGTTCATCGTCAGCGTCGCGAGCCCCGACGGGCGCATCATCGAGGTGAACGAGAAGATGGTGGCGCTCTCGGGCTACAGCCGCGAGGAGTTGCTCGGGCAGAACCACCGGCTGCTCAACTCGGGGCAGCACCCGCGGGCATTCTGGGTCGCGATGTGGAAGACGATTGCGCGCGGGCAGACGTGGCGTGGCGAGGTGTGCAACCGCCGCAAAGACGGCTCGCTGTACTGGGTCGACGCGCTCATCGCCCCCATCCTCGGCGCCGACGGCCGCGTCGCCCGCTACTTGTCGATTCGCGCCGACATCACGCCCCGCAAGCAGGCCGAAGCCGCGCTCGCCGAACAGACCGAGCTCGCCCGTGAGCTGGCCACCCGCGCCGACGCCGCCAACCGCGCCAAGGGCAGCTTCCTGGCGAACATGAGCCACGAGATTCGAACGCCCATGAACGGCGTGCTCGGCATGACCGAGCTGCTGCTGGCCATGAACCTCTCACCCGAGCAGGAGGACGCGGCCCGCACCATCTACCGCTCGGCCGAGGCGCTGCTCGTCATTCTCAACGACATTCTCGACTTCTCGAAGATCGAAGCCGGCAAGCTCGAGTTCGAGCGGCTGCCCTTCGACGCCGAGGCGCTGCTCTACGACGTGGTCGAGCTGTTCCGCGGGCGCGTGCAGGGCACCTCGCTCGAGCTGCTGGTTCGCGTCGACGCGAGCGCGCCGCACTTCGTCTGGGGCGACCCGTCACGGCTGCGGCAGATTCTCACCAACCTCGTCGGCAACGCGGTGAAGTTCACGCGCGCGGGCCACGTGCTGCTCGAGCTCGAGCGGCGCGACGGACAGCTGGTGGTGCGCGTCAGCGACACGGGGCCCGGCATTCCCCTCGAGCGGCAGCGCGCGTTGTTCGAGCCCTTCACGCAGGCCGACGCCTCGACGTCACGGCGGTATGGCGGCACGGGGCTGGGGCTGGCCATCTCGCGGCGGCTCGCGCACGGCCTGGGCGGAAGCCTCGAGCTGCACAGCACGCCCGGTGAAGGCGCGTCGTTCGAGGTGGTGCTGCCGCTCGAAGAGGCACCCGCGCCCGAGTCTTCGGCCGTGTCGCTCGCGGGCAGGCGGGTGCTCGTCGTCGAGCGGGTGCCGCTGCAACGCCGCATCGTGAAGGAGCAGCTGCTGCGCCTGGGCGCCACCGTCGAGGCCGTCGCCGAAGCCGAAGACGTGCCCTTCGTCAGCCGCACTGCCTTCGACCTCGTGCTCACCGGTGACGCCGGGCTCGATGCGCTCGAGGCGGCGGGCGTCGGGCCCCTCGCGCTGCTCACCACGCACGTCGCGCGCAGTGAACGCCGCGAGCTCGCCGGCCTCATCACCAAGCCGTGCTCGGCGCGGGTGCTGGGGCAGGGCGTCGACGCCGCCATCGCCACCGCGCAGGGCGTCAGGCGCGCGCCGCTCAAGGTGGTGACGGTGGCCGCTCCTTCGTCGCAGCCGCGCCGCCGGGTGTTGCTGGCCGAAGACAACGCCATCAACCAGCGCATCGCGCGCGTCATGCTCGAGAAGCTCAACTGCGAGGTGACGGTGGTGGAAGACGGGCGCGCCGCCCTCGACGCGACCGAGCGCACGGTGTTCGACGTCGTGTTCATGGACTGTCAGATGCCCGAGCTCGACGGCTTCGAGGCCACGCGCGCGATTCGGGCGCGGGAGTCGGCGCGCGGGCTGCCCCACCTCTCCATCGTGGCCATGACGGCCAACGTCACCGCCGAAGATCGCGCGCGCTGCGTCGCCGCAGGCATGGATGACCACGTCGCGAAGCCCGCGCGCAGCGTCGACCTCGAGCGGGCGCTCAACGGCCTGCAGCAGCGCCGGGCCGCCTGACCGGGCGAGGCACGTCACATGACAAATCGCCGCTCGTCGTGAAGAGTCGCCCGCGCCATGAGCGATCGACACGACGACGAGACCCGCGAGTACTCGAATGGCGACATCACCGTCGTCTGGCAGGCCAAGAAGTGCATGCACTCGGGCATCTGCTTCGCGGGCCTGCGGCAGGTGTTCAACCCGAAGCGGCGCCCATGGGTCGACCTGACGCAGGCCTCGACCGAGCAGATCGTCGCGCAGGTGAACGAGTGCCCCTCGGGCGCGCTGAGCCTCAAGGGTGAGGCTGGCGCGTCGAGCGTGATGGCCGAGCGCGTGGTCGAGGTGACGCCGAACGGGCCGCTGCTGGTGTTCGGCAACGTCACCGTGAAGCGGCCCGACGGCAGCTGCACCGAGCACCACAAGGTGACCGCCTTCTGCCGCTGCGGCGCCTCGGGCAACAAGCCGTTCTGCGACGGGTCGCACCAGCGCATCGGGTTCAAGGGATGAAGGGCGTCTCACCGGTGCTGCTCGTGCTCGCCGCGGCCTGCCAGCCGCCGACGACGGGCGCGGCCCAGCTGCCAGACTCGTCGAAGGACGTCTGGGTCTTCGTGGTGCACGGCTCGGGTGACGGGCCCGAGCGCTGGGCGCAGCCGCTCGTCGACACGCTCTCGCTGCGCGTGAAGACGCCGGCGCGCGTGCAGTGGGTGGCCTACGACTGGCGCGACGCCGCGAAGGACAAGCTGAGCGCGGCAGAGCGGGGGCAGGCCGAAGGCGCGGCCATCGCCGAGGTGCTCGAGTCGAAGCAGCTCTCACACGTGCACGTCATCGCGCACTCCGCCGGAGCACACGTCGCCTTCGGCCTCGAGCAGGCGCTCTCGACGGTGGCCTCGCGGCCGACGCTGCACCTCACCTTGCTCGACCCGTTCCTCGGCAAGGGGCTCGACTTCGAGTGGGGCAAGACGCGGTTCGGCACGGGCGCCGACTTCGTGGAGCAGTGGCTCAACCTGGGTGACGGCGTGCCGGGCACCGAGACGGCCGTCGCCGCCGCGCACGTGTTCGACGTGTCGAAGTCGGCGGGCAAACCCGAGGTCACCGGCAGCCAGGGTCACTGGTGGCCGACGCAGGCCTACGGCGTGCTCGAGCCCGGCTTCTCGAGCTCGCTCGAGGCGACGGGTGGGTTCGACGCGGCCGCGCTGCGGGAGCGGTTTCCGCCTGGCGCGTCGGAGGCGGTGCCGTAGTCAGCTCTGGCTGGTGAAGCCCTCGAGCGCCGAGGTGGCCTTCGCGGGGTCGTTGAGCACCAACACCGCGTGGCAGGCGCCCGCGACGTCGCGCGCGAGCACCGTGCGGCCTCGAAGCGTCAGCACGCCCTGTCGCCACGCACACGAGATGGCCACCTCGACCTCGTCGTTGATGGCGACGGCCTTCGGCGAGGTGAACGAGAGGCAGCCCTTCGACAGCTCCTCGGCCTTCACGCGCTGGTACTCCGCGGGCGTGTGGAAGGTGATGGAGGGGCCGGCGGGCACGGGCTTCTCGGCCTCCATCAACGAGCGCACCAGCGCGCGGTCGCTGATCAGCTTGACCCCGAAGCCGTGGCGCATCACCGACCGCAGCTCGGGCGGCACGATGACGTGTCGAACGACCTCGCCCATGACGATGGAGCTCTTCTTCGTCGGCGACTCGAGCTGCACCATCAGCCGCGTGCCCACCTTCGGCAACAGCGTGGTGGTGATGAACAGCCCCGTCTCGCTGATGTCTTGCGTGAAGCCCTGCTGAGACGGCGTGACGGGCCCGAACATGGCTTTCAGTCGGCGCGGAACTCGTTTGGCGGTGCGGTGGTCCATCGATTCCCCCCGGCGGTCAACAGCAGTGACTCCAAGCCCCGTGCCGTTTCACGTCTGAGCAGCTGCGGCCGGTTGGCAACGTGTGCAGGGCCATGGGCGTTGAGCGGCGACCTCAGTGATGGAGCACGGTCACTCCATCGGTCTTCGACCAACAGCCACACTGAAGTGGGTGTCACGTCACCTTGCTTCAGCGTCTCGTGCAGCACCCCAGGCAGAGCAATGGGTCGAATTCACCACGTGCTTCCAGTGGTTTGCGCACGGGTCGAGCTCAGCTCTTCCAGACGTCAGCGGCGCGACCGTTCCTTCAACGAGGCAGCGAGCGCGCGAAGCGCAGCGGGTTCTGGGGGTTCGAGTTCTCGCTGTCGCGCAGGCCGGCGAAGCACTCGATGAGCTCGTCGCCCTGCCACGGCCACAGCATCGCCGCGCCGCCACAGGCGCCGGTGAGCGCGCCGCTCTTCTTCGACGACACCCACTCGCCCAGCGGCAGGCCCCAGACGCCGAACCCGGTCGAGTCCTTCTGCTTTGGAGCGAACGTCGCGCGGTGCAGCTTCGCGCAGCGCGCCGCGGCTTCGTCGGGCGTGCGGGCATTGATGAAGGGCGAGTCGCCTCCGTCGCGCGCGACATATTCCCACTCGAGCGGCGTCATCACGCGAAAGGGCGTTCGGCTCAGCGCGCGTTCGGCCTGCCTCTTCGTCATCGGCTCGGTCGAGACGGGCGCGCGGGCGCAGAGGAACGGCGCGATGCCTGCGGGTGCCGTCTTCGCGGGGCCGAAGAGCTCGAGCGTCGACGGCTCCTGCCACGGCAGCGAGCGGGCGAGCTCCACCTCGTCAGGGCGAAGCCCCGAGAGGAACGAGCCCGCCGGAATCGCCACGAAACGAACGCCAGTCGGGTGATGCAGCACCTCGGCGAGCTGCTCCTTGCCGTGGAGCGCGCCGGTCGGCCGCCACTCGGCGCCGAGCACGTCTGCGACCTTCTCCGCCAGGCTTCTTCGTTGCGCTGCGCTGGCCGCGCGCCAGGTGTCGAGGCTCGACAAGAGCGTGAACGCGGTCGGAGGCGGCTTCGGCAGACGAACGGTCGCGCTCTTCTTCTTCTTCACCACGGGAGCGGCGGCACGTTCAGGTGCGAGCACGGCGATGACGCGCGCGTGTCTCCGCTCGAGCGCGACGTCGAGCGCGGTCTGCCCGAACGAGTCCTTCAGCGAGGGCTGCGTGCCTGCGCGTAGCAGCACCTTCACCACCTCGGGCGCGTTGGCTTCGGCCGCGAGGTGCAGCGGGCTCGACCTCCACTTTCGGGCTCACGTGCTTCGCGTTCGCGCCGGCCGCGAGCAGGAACTTCACGAGCGCCAGGTTGCCCGCGAGCGCCGCGTTGCCGAGCGCCGTCTGCCCCGACGCATCGACCGACTCGAGGTGCACGCCACGCTTCACGAGCCGCTTCACCAGAGAGACGTCGTCGTCGAACGCTGCTTCGGGCAGAGCCGGGTCCCTCGTCATGCGCGGGACAATACTCAGCGCTTCGCCGCCTTGAACGTTCGGGTGGCGGGCGTCACGGGCGTCGAGGCGGCGAGCCCGCCGGCGCTCATGCCGAACAGCGCCTTGAGGTTGTCTCCGAAGACGGTCACGAACGAGAGGAAGAGCGCGAGCAGCAACACGAGCGCGCCCGCGACGATGCCGGTGGGTTTGCCGACGCGCCGCACCGCCTCGCTCAGCCCCACCGCCCACGCCGACGGGCAGTCTTTCGTCATCACCGTGCCATCGAGGCGATGGAACAGCTGCGCGCACACCCGCTCGGTGCCCACCTGGCGGAAGAGCGAGACCGCCTCGGCCGTCGTCAGCGCCGACACCTTGTAGACGTGCAGGTTGCACTGGCTGCAGTGGCGCTTCTTGTCGTCGCCCTGCAGGTCGCTCCAGCGCATCGGGCACGGCGAGGCGACCTTCACGCTTCCCAGCAGCTCGAGCTCTTCGCGGGTCATGGCGGCAGTATCGAGCGGTGCCAGCGGCGCGTTCATCGACCACTCGTCCGTCGGGCGAACGACCGATGCCCGGCGCGTGTCAGCCCGCTGTGGCAGAAGGGGAAGTCATGGCGCGCAAGGTGACGGAGCAGCGACTGATGAACGTGGCGCTGTTCCACCTGCGCCGGTACTCCGCGTCGGTGGCGGGCATGCGGCGCGTGCTGTCACGGCGCATCTTCCGCTGGGTGAAAGACGGCGCCGAGGTGGTGGGCGAGACCGACGCGCTGCTCACGAAGGTCATCGACCGCCTGGTGAGCGCGGGCTACCTCGACGACGAGCGACTGGCGGCAGGCAAGGTGGCGAGCCTGCGCCGCAGCGGCAACAGCGCGCGCGTCATCTCGATGAAGCTGCGGCGCGCCGGCGTGAAGCAGGAGCTCGCGAAGCAGGCCACCACGAACGAAGGCACGAAAGACGCCGACGCGGTGTGGACGTGGGCGAAGCGCAAGAAGCTGGGCGTCTTCCGCACGAAGCAGCGCGAGGAGCGGCGCCAGAAAGACCTCGCCGCTCTGGTGCGCGCCGGCTTCTCGTTTCGTGACGCGAAGGCCGTCGTCGACGCGAAAGAGCCGCCCGACCTCTTCAGCCTCTGAGCTTCGCGTAGAGGAACGAGTCGATGAGCTGGCCGTCTTTGAAGACGCTCTTCTTCAGCACCGCCTCGCGCTGAAAGCCGTTCTTCTCGAGCACGCGCGCCGATGCCGGGTTCCACTCGAACACGCCGGCCTGCAGCCGCTCGAGCTTCATCACCTCGAACGCGTACTTCGTCAGCCCGCCGACGGCCTTCGTCGCGATGCCGCGGCCGTGAAAAGGAGCGCCCAGCCAGTACCCAATCTCGGCGCCGTGCGAATAGACGTCGGTGAGCGGGTGCACGCCGGTGGCGCCGGCGAACTGGCCGTCGACCTCGATGGCGAAGACCCGCTCGGTTCGGTCGGGCTTCTGCTGGTGCTCGATGAACCATCGCGCGTTCTCCCGCGTGTACGGGTGCGGGAAGAGGTCGCGCATGTTGCGCCAAACGTTGCGGTCGTTCGCGAGCAGCACGAGCCGCTCTTCGTCGGAGGGGTGAACGGGCCGCAGGACCACGCCGTCGAGCTGAAGGTGCATGACGGTCGAGACGATGCCACGCCGCGAGGCTGACGGCCGTGCTCAGGCGGCGGGCGAGTACTCGAACCGACGCTCGGTGGCCGACAACGCCTCGCCAGCGCCGGCCTTCTGCTTCAGCGCCTCGAAGTGCCGCCGGTACGCGTGCACCGCGCCCACGTCTGGCGTGCGCCCGGGAAACGGCGTGTCGTGCTCGTCCATGTCGGACTCGATGGAACGGAGCTGTTCGAGGAGCAGCTCGAGCACCGGCAGCGGCTGCTTCGCCTTCTGCAGCAGCTTTCGCAGCGCCTCGAAGCGGGCGTAGGGCCCGTGGTACTTCGTGAGCAGCAGCCGCAGCTCGGCCACCTCGTCGATGGGCGCTCCTGCTTCGTCGACCTCGATGGTGAAGCCGCGCGCGGCCGTCTTCGCGAGCTCTTCGTCGAACGTTCCCACCACGCCTTCGTTGCGTTTGGCGTGCTGAAAGACGTTCACCGGCACGCCCTTCTTCGGGCGCTCCTGCGGGTCCTGGCCGAAGAAGACGCTGACCCGGCCGTTCGTCTCTTCGACGATGCGGTACTCGTGGGTCTGCTTCTCGTGGCGAAAGCGGCGGCGCATCAGTGCTTGAGCATCGCGTGCTGACCGCCGGCCGCGCCCTCCATGCTGTGGCTCAGCACGAAGTGGTACAGCGGGTAGCTGTCGTCTCGGGGCCCGCCGATGCAGTCGAAGATGAAGTAGCCGCGGCCCGGGTCTTCCACGTCGGGC
>JAEUJR010000516.1 GCA_016793585.1 Archangium sp. | reverse complement strand
ATGATCGAGTCGGAAGACCCGCGCTTCGACACCGAGAAGACGAAGACGCTGCTCAAGGAGTCCGGTGCCACGCTCGTCGAAGAGCTGGAGGCCTGAGAGTCACATGCGAAACCTCTTGTGGAGCGGAGTGGTGTGCCTGGTGGGACTGGTGGGGTGCCGCGGCTGGGAGTCCGAGAAGCCGCCGGTTCATCTCATTCCCAACATGGACACCCAGGAGAAGGTGAAGGCCTACCGGAAGGACACGACGGGCCTGTTCGCCGATGGCCGGTCGATGCAGGCGCCCGTCGAGGGCACCGTCGCGCTCGGCCAGCTGAACGACGACGACGCGTACTTCAAGGGCACCGACGAGAAGGGTGAGTTCGTCATCAAGCTGCCGGCCGCCATCAAGGGTGACGACGGCGCGCCGAAGGCCGAGGTGATTGCCCGTGGCCAGCAGCGCTTCAAGATCTACTGCACGCCCTGCCACGGCGCGCTCGGCGACGGCAACGGCACGGTGAACACCTCCAAGGGCCTGCTGGTGCCGCCTCCGTCGATGTTCAGCGACCGCGTGAAGGAGCTGCCGAACGGCAAGGTGTACGCCGCGATGGCGGTGGGCGTGAACAACGGCAACATGGCGTCGTACGCGGCGCAGATTCCCGTCGACGACCGCTGGGCCATCGTCGCCTACGTGCGCGACCTCGAGCGCTCCAAAGACGGCAACCAGGCGTGGGAGCCCGGTGGTGACTCGGGCCCGGCCATCGACCCGAACGTGGCGAGCGCCGACCTCGGCAAGAAGCTCTACAAGGGCAAGGGCTGCAACGCCTGCCACTCGGTCGACGGCACGAAGATCGTCGGGCCGAGCTTCAAGGGCATCTGGGGCAAGACCGAGAAGACGAGCGCGGGCGACGTCACCGTCGACCTCGCGTACGTGACGGAGTCGATTCGTACGCCGATGGCGAAGGTCGTCGACGGCTACCCGCCGGCGATGCCGCCCGCGGTGGTGACGGACGTCGAGGCGCAGAGCATCGCCATGTTCATCGAGACGCTGAAGTGAGGAACGCGTGAGCCACGCCATCGAGAAACCGACAGACATCACCATTCCGTCCACCAGCCTCTTCGCGAAGCTGCCGATGATTGGCGGCGCCATGGCCGTCATTGGCCTGGGCGCG
Source organism: Archangium sp. (assembly GCA_016793585.1). The sequence continues at coordinate 1,922 of JAEUJR010000516.1, read as the reverse complement.
ACGCTGGCTTCGGCCTTCGGCGAGCACAAGGCGCGGGCGATGTTCGCCTACCTCTTCGGCTTCGAGGTCGCGCTCACCGTGGCGCTGGGCTCGCTGGCCTGGCTGCTCATCAACCACCTGGTGAAGGCGGGCTGGCACATCGTGCTGCGCCGTATCGCCGAGGCGGCGGTGATGACGTTGCCGGTGTTCGCGTTCCTCTTCATTCCCATCGCGGCGCTGGGCTTCCACGAGCTGTACCCGTGGTCGCACGAGATGGACGAGATTCTCGCGCGCAAGCAATGGTTCCTCACGCCGGGCTTCTTCTTCGGCCGCGCGGCGCTCTACTTCGCCATCTGGAGCGTGCTCGCGTGGGTGCTCTACAGCAACTCGACGAAGATGGACTCCGAGGGCGACGCGAAGAAGCGGGAGTCGATGACGATTCGGCTCATCACGGTGAGCGCTCCGGGCATTGCGCTGTTCGCGTTGTCGTCGAGCTTCGCGGCCATCGACTGGGTGATGGGTCTCATGCCGCACTGGTACTCGACCATCTTCGGCGTCTACTTCTTCGCCGTCTCGATCCTCTCGTTCAACGCCTTCCTCGCGCTGGTGTCGATGGGGCTGCAGAAGGCGGGCGTGCTCAAGACGGCCATCACGACCGAGCACTTCCACGACCTGGGCAAGTACGTGTACGGCTACGGCGTGTTCTGGGCGTACATCGCGTTCAGCCAGTTCATTCTCATCTGGTACGCGAACATTCCCGAAGAGACCGTGTTCTACATGACGCGCGTCGAGGGTGGCTGGCAGTACGTGTCGTACGGCCTGCCCGTGCTGCACTTCTTCGTGCCCTTCTTCTTCCTCGTGTCGCGCCACGTGAAGCGCAGCCGCCTCGGCCTCGCCATCGGCTGCACGTGGATGCTCGTCATGCACGTGGTCGACCTGTACTGGATCATCATGCCCAACGCCGGGCTGCACGGCGAAGGCAGCCACGGGCCGCACCTCGACGTCTCGTACCTCGACGTCGCCTCGCTGGTGGGCTTCGTGGGCGTGTTCCTCGCGGCGTTCGGGTTCTTCCTGAACAAGAACAAGGTGCTCGCCATCAACGACCCGCGGCTCGAAGAGTCGCTGGTGCACGAGAACTTCTAAGAGCGGTTCTCGCGTCGACTTCGGCCCTGCCGCTCCTCACGGAGTCGCAGGGCCGAGTCATGTCAGGCCTGTTCCGCGGCGAGCGCGCTCGTGGCAGGTGACGGCCCATGACCTCGGTGCTCGTGGTGGCGATGGTGCTGGCGCAAGACGGTGGAACGCTGCGGCTGCGCGCGGTGGGAGACATGATGCTGGGCACGTCGGTGCCCGAAGGCGTGCTGCCGCCCGACGATGGCAAACGGCTGCTCGACGACGTCGCGCCGCTGCTGCTCGACGCCGACCTCACCTTCGCGAACTTCGAGGGCCCGCTCTGCGACACGGGCACGTCGGCGAAGTGCCGCAAGGGTGGCAACTGCTTCGCGTTTCGCACGCCGACCCGCTACGCGCCGTACTTCAAGGCGGCGGGCATCGACCTGGGCTCGACGGCGAACAACCACTCCGGTGACTTCGGGGAGGCGTGCCGGCGCGAGACCGAGGCCGCGCTCGATGGCCAGGGCATCGTGTGGAGCGGGCCGGCGGGCTCCATCGGCACCGCGACGGTGAAGGGCAAGAAGGTGGCGCTCGTCGCGTTTCACACCTCGGGCGCGACGAACGACGTGAACGACCTGCCTGCGGCGAAGAAGCTCGTCTCGCAGGCAGCCGCGACGCACGACCTCGTCATCGTCAGCTTTCACGGCGGCGCTGAAGGGCTCGGCGCCGACCGCGTGAAGGACGGACCCGAGAAGTACCTCGGCGAGAACCGCGGCGACCTCAAAGCGTTCGCTCACGGCGTCATCGACGCCGGCGCCGACGTCGTCATCGGG
>JAEUJR010000511.1 GCA_016793585.1 Archangium sp. | reverse complement strand
CGACGAGCTCAAGGGCGTGCCCGTGCTGATCGTCGGAGACCCGAAGGGGTTTGGCCAGCACCAGAAGCTCAAGACGCGCGCCGAGGACTACCTGGGCAAGCCCTTCGAGGCTCCTTCGGTGATCGATCGGGTCGGCGCGCTCGCCGGCTTCCCGCCCGAGCCCGCCGCCGCCAGCGAAGAGTCTGGTTTCGACCCGGGCTCGCTGCTCGACGAAGGAGCCGGATCCGACGAGCTCGCCCTCGAGAGCGCGACCAGCGAAGAGACGGTCGGCAACAGCGACCCCGACTTCGAGATGGTCGACGCGATGTTCGACGACAAACCGCCCGTCGAAGAGGCGCCGATCGAAGAGCCGCCCGCGCCCCCCGAAGAGATCGCGCTGTCGACCTCGAACTTCGACGAAGACGAGTTCCCCGCCGAGAAGACGGTCGTGGGCTTCATGCCCAAGCTCGAGACGCCGCCACCGCCTCCTCCGCCCTCGAAGCCAGAGAAGCCCGCCGTCGCGGCCAGGCCCGCGCCCGAGAAGAAGCCGTTCTCGAGCTCTCCTTCGATCAGCGGTGACGGCGCCGAGGCCCGTGAGTTGCGCGCCAAGGTGAGCGAGCTGTCGAGCGCGCTCGAAGACGCCAACCGCCGCGCGACCGAGTTCGAAGACAAGGTGCGCGAGCTCGAGAGCCAGCTCGAGTCGAAGCAGACCGAGCTCGAGGCCTCGAAGTCGGGTGGCGGAAAGAACGACAAAGACCTCTTCAACCTCCGCGACTCCGTCAACAAGAAGGACAAGGAGATTCTCAAGCTCAAGACAGAGCTCAACGAGAAGGAGAAGGAGATCGTCGAGCTGCGCGAGAAGGAGAACTCGCTCGATCAGCAGGTCTCGGAGTCTTCGGGCGAGATGGCCCGCAAGGACGCCCAGCTCAAGACGCTCCAGACCAAGGCCGATCAGCTCGCCGCCGAGCGGAAGAAGATCGACCAGCAGCTGCTCACGGCGAAAGAAGAAGCGCGCTCGGCCACGGCCCGGCTCACGTCGCTCCAGACCGACTTCGACAGCCTGCAGCCGCGGGCGCAGGAGATGGAGCAGGAGCTCGAGTCGATTCGCAACGAGAAGAACGATCTCGAGAACGCCCGCCAGCAGGCCGAGTCTGATCTCGCCGAGGCGCGCGGCGAGCTCGAGGCCGTGAAGGGCCAGCTCGACGAGCGCAGCCGCGAAGCCGACGACCTGCGCAGCCAGCTCGAGCAGTCGCAGATCGACCTCGACGGAGCCCGCAACCAGGTCAGCACCCAGGCTCAGGCCTTCGCCGACGAGATCTCGGGCCTGCGTCAGCGCATCGCCGACCTCGAGGGCGAGTCGAAGAAGCACGAAGATCGCGCGAGCCGCCAGCAGGCCCGCCTCAAGGCCGTGCTGCAGGACGAAGAGCGGGTGCGCGAGGTGCTCGAGCAGGCGCTCGCGCAGCTCAAACACGACGGCGTCGACGGCGACGAAGACATCGACATCGACGAGCTCGCCGAGGCCTGAGCCGAACCCGCGAACGCGCCTGACGCGGGCTCAGCCCTTCTTCGGCTCGTTCTTTCGCTGAATCATCTTCTTCGCCATCAGCTGAATGGCGCCCGAGACGTTCTTGTCCTTCGCGAGCGCCTTCACGTCGGCCTCGGCCAGCGTGTTCAAGAAGCGCATCAGCACCTGCGCGGGCACCTTGGGGTTCTTCACCAGCGCGAGCCGCACCGGGTACTTCCGGGTCCACTCGCGGTGCGTGTAGATGATGTTCAGCACGTCCTGGTGGGCGCCTTTGTTGAGCGCCTGGGCCATGACCTCTTGATCGGTGATGCGCGGGCTTCGAATCGTGGCGACCGCGACCAGCTTGTTGGCGTCGCGAATCAGCATGCCGCGCACCTCTTTGTTGCCCTTGGTGGCGAGCTTGATCTTCTGCGAGATCGACATCTTCGCGATCTTCTGGGTCAGCGTGAGCTTCTTCTCGTCGGCCAGCTTCTGCTCGGCCTCGGCCTGCTTCTGGGCCTTCTCGGCATCGGTGGGGATCTCACCTTCGGCGCCGACGCCGAACTCCGCGATGATGTCGTCGGCGGTCGGGCCTGCGTCGACGGGCGCCGCGGCGGCCTGGGGCCCGAAGAGGCGAACCTTGGCGGCCACCATCTGCGGCACGGCCGGCAGATCGAGGCCGTTCCGAACGGCGAAGTCGCAGACGCCGTCGATGAGCGCGCCCTGCGCGATGGGGTTGAGGGCAAGGGCGGGAATGATGCCCTCGTGCCGCAGCAGACGCAGCTGGTTCTGTCCGATGAGCTCGGCGATCTTCTGGCTGCAGTGCGGAGCGATCGCCGCGACCGCCGTGTCGGGCGTGCTCGCGTTGAGGATCAGCATCTCGGCGTACGCGTCGTTCTGCGCGTAGACCTCGAGGTACCAGCCCAGCACCACGCCCTGCACACCCTCGTCGCGGAAACCCGAGGCTGCGATGCGATCGGGCAGCGTCGAGGCCGTCTTGCCCGCCGTCTCGCGGATCTTCTCCTCCGCGTCGTACATGAGCATGAACAACGCGCCGAGCATGTCGGGCGGAGACAACGGTACGAGCGCCTTGGCGGCCATCATGCGCAGCGGCACGGGCGCCTTCGGGTCGACATGCTTGCGCATGTTCTCGGGCAGGAAGTCGGGCGTGATCGGGCAGGCGCTCACCGCAGGCGCGGCCTCGGGCGCAGCGTCGGCGGGGGGCGCTGCGGGGGTCTCGTCACTCATGATCGGTTCCTCTCGTAGATGAGGCGCAGGCCGTCGAGCGTGAGGAACTCGTCGACCTCGTCGATGGCCTTCGACTCTCCGGCGATCAGCGGCGCGAGCCCGCCCGTCGCGAACACCTTCAGCGGGCCTCCCATCTCGGCCCTCATGCGATCGCAGATGCCGTCGACGAGCGAGACGTAACCGAACACCAGCCCCGACTGCATCGAGTGCACGGTGTTCCGGCCGATGACGTGCGGCGGGCGCGCGAACTCGACGCGGGGCAGGCGCGCGGCGTTGCGAAAGAGCGCGTCCATCGCGATGGTGATGCCCGGGCAGATCGCGCCGCCCAGGTACTCGCCCTTCGCGCTCACGGCGTCGAAGGTGGTGGCGGTGCCGAAGTCGACGACGATGAGGGCGCCCTGGTGCTTCTCGCGCGCGGCCACGGCGTTGACGATGCGATCGGCCCCGACCTCGCGCGGGTTGTCGTACAGAATCGGCATGCCCGTCTTGATGCCGGGGCCGACGAAGAGCGGCTTCGTGTGAAAGTACCGCTCCGACATGCGCTCGAGGTTGAACTGCATGGCGGGCACCACGCTCGAGACCGCCACCGCGTCGACCTTCGAAGCATCGAGCCCCGCGTGCGCGAACCACTGCAGCACCAGAATGCCGTACTCGTCGGAGGTACGCCGCGAGGTGGTCTCGAGGCGCCAGTGCGAGACGAGCTTGGTGCCCTGGTAGGCGCCAATCACGGTGTTGGTGTTGCCGACGTCGATGGCGAGGAGCATGTCAGTGGCGCAGCATAGCCAGCACGACGCGCGGAGCGATCAGCTCTTGCGGGGCCGCACCTGCTCGACGTCGCCCGCGAGTACCCGCTCGAGCCGCCCGTCGACGCGCAGCAACAGCGCGCCAGACTCGTCGATGTCTTCGGCGACGCCCCGAAGCTCCTTCGCGTCGGAGCGCACCAGCACGTCTTTGCCAAGAATCGACGACAGCGACTTCCACGTCTGGCGAACGGGCGCGAAGCCCTCCTCCTGCCAGGTGTCGAGCCACTGCTCGAGCCTGGTGAGCAGCGCTGCCGTGAAGAGCGCGCGCGGCACCTGCTGCTTGCGGGCGATGGCGACCGACGTGGCGAGCTCGCGAACCTCGGGAGGGAAGTCAGAGACCTCGGTGTTCAGGTTCACGCCGATACCCAGCACGATGAAGTGCACGCGCTCGGTGTCGGCCGACAGCTCGGTGAGAATGCCCGCGACCTTGAGGCCGTCGAGCTGCACGTCGTTCGGCCATTTGATCTGCGCGTTGGCGCCGGCTTCTTTCAGCGTCTCGGCGAGCGCGACGGCGGCGACCAGCGTCAGCTCTGGCGCGCGCGTGGGCGGAATCTCGGGCCGCAAGATGACCGACATCGCCAGGTTCTTGCCGGCAGGAGAGACCCAAGCGCGCCCTCGCCGCCCCTTGCCCGCCGTCTGCGACTCGGTGATGACGACCTCGCCGTGCAGCGCGCCTTCTTGCGCGAGCTCGAAGGCCTGCACGTTCGTCGACGGCAGCGCCTCGAAGTGATGCAGCGTTCGGCCGAGATCACGCGTCGACAGCAGCGGGCTCACCTCGAGCGGCGTGAGGCGATCAGGCACCTGCAGCAGCCGATAGCCGCGCGCGGGCTGGGCCTCGATGGTGTACCCGAGCTTTCGCAGCGTCTCGACGTACTTCCAGACGGCGGTGCGCGAGAGGCCCAGCTTGTCTGAGAGCGTCGCGCCCGAGATGAAGTCCGACCCGCCCTCCGCGAGGAAGGAGAGGATCATCTCTTCGTTCGACAGTTCGCTCTCGACCGTTTCCACCGTGAGGGAGGCTAATGGGCCGGCCTGGCCGCTTCAACCGGGGCCGCGCCGGGCGCGGTGAACTTCAACAGGGTCAGCTGAGACTGGGGCAGGCGCTTGCCCTGATCCTCCAGGGTGGTTGCCATGCGCACAATGCCGACACCGGGCGCGAGGGTGATCTCGTTCACCAGCGTCTTGCTCGCGTCGATGCGGTTGCGGCTCTCGACGATCACGCAGCCCTCCCACCGGCCGGCCGGAGCGTCACAGGGCTGCTCGGCGGCGATGATCTCGTAGTTCTCGACGGACGACGGCGAGACGACGTTGTTCCACCGGGTGCCGGTCTCGATGGGGTTTCGCAGCAGGTAGCGGCGCTCGTCGCGAACGCCCCACGCGTCGGCCAGCATGCGTGCGCCCGTGGAGTCTTCCGCCAGGCCGTCGACCACCTTCACGATGCTGACGGGCAGCTTGCGCTTCTCGCCCAGCATCGAGGCCTCGTACTCCCAGCTGCTGCCGACCTTGAGCGAGAAGAAGTCGGCGGCCGTGCGCTCGGGCGCGCCCGACTTCGTGCCGGTCGTCTTCGCGCCGGTCGCGCAGGAGCAGCACAGGGCGATCGTGAGAAGGGAGAGACGTGGAATCATGGCGTGGTGCCTTTCGGGGGCGCCGCAGGCTTCTGCAGCTTCTTGCGATCGCGCAGCTCGGCCAACGCCTTCTCGGCCGAGGAGCGAACGAGGGGATCGTCATGACCCGAGGCCACGACGTCGAGATACGCCTCGGCGTCATCACCGCCAATGGCAGAGAGCGCGAACACGATCTCGCGCTGAACGACGGGGTTCTTCGCGCGTGACGCCTCGATGATGGCGGGCACCGCGGCGGGGTCCTTCAGCTCCACCAACAACCCGACCGTGCGACGGAGCACGCCGAGATCGTCGCTCTCGAGCCGCTTGAGCAGCGCCGGCAGCGCCGCCGGGTGGTGCCTGCGTGCGAGAATACGAACGGCCGCAGCCTGCACCCCGGGCTCACGATCGTCGACGCGCTTCGCGATGGCGTCGTCGGTGAGCTTCTCGAGCTCGATCGAGGCGCGGGCTTCGGCCGCGACCTGCGCCAGGCAGAGATCGAGCGCCTTCACCGCCGCGGCCTGCACCGCTTCGATCTGGTTCGACTCGGCCTTCGTCTGCTCCGAGGCTTCGACCTCGAGCAAGTCGGGCGCACCCTTCTGCCGCAGCGACAACGCGACGATGGCACTCCCAGGAAGCTCGGCCTGCGGGTCAGGCTCGTCGATTCTCGCCGCGATCGCCACCCGCCATGGCTTCACGCTCGAGCCCTTGTCTTCGGCTCCGTTGACGGTGAAGCCTGCGCGCACCAGCGCCGCGTCGAGGCGGGCGATCAACTGGGGCGCTTCCCAGCCGACGATCTCCCGCCCCTCGAACACGTCGATCTCGGTGCGCTGAACGACGGGTTTGTCACCTCGCGTGCACGCGCTGCCGACGAAGAGCGCCAGCATGACGCACGCGAGGAGTCGCATCAGGTCACTCCGGCTCAGCTCGGCTCACCCGTGCCGGAGGGCGGCGCCTCCGCAGCAGGCGCAGGAGCGGCAGGGGCCTCGCTGGGCGACGGAACAGACGCCGGGGCAGCAGCTTCGGCCACCGCAGGCGGCGTGGCGCCATCTGCGGCCTGAACCGGCGCCCCGCCTTCGGGCTTGTTGCCACCGCCACGACGGCGACGACGGCGGCGGCGGCGACGACGGCGACCGCCTTCACCAGGAGCAGCGGGCTCGCCGGGAGCGCCACCCTCGGCGCCCTCGCCGCCTTCGCCCTCGTCTCCTTCTTCGTCATCGTCTCCGTCGTCACCTTCGTCATCGGCGCCGTCTGCCGCTGCCTGCACCGCTGCTTCGGGCGCGGGGGCCTGGGGCTGAGCTTCGGGGGCGTTCGGCGGCGTGGGCTTCGAGTCGCTCTCACCTTCGTCGCTCTCGGCGCGCGCTTCGGGTCGGCCACCATCACGCTCACGCTGCCGCTCTTCACGGCGCTTGGCGGCTTCGTCGGCATCGGCCTTCGCCTGCTCGAAGAAGGCCTCGTCGATCTCGAACAGCTCGACGCGCGTGACCGCGACACCGACCTCGGCGTCGAAGAACTTCTCGGCCAGGTGATCGCCGCACCACAACATCGTCAGGGCGCCACTGCCGGTCGCTTCCGAGCGGGCATCGCCACGGGCTTCACCGGGCGTCAGCAGCAACCCGAGGTTCGCGCTCAACTGGCCGACGTCGCGCCGCAGATCCTGAACGACCCGGCGCTCGACCTGCGTGGAGCCCCGGATGATGCGAATCGCGAAGCGCAGCTCCAGGCTGCCTTCCTTCTTTCGCGCCGAGAGCAACGCGCCGTCTTTCGCGCGACGGGCAACCTTGAGCTCGCGGAAGCCGTTGGCGTGCAGCAGCTTGACGCACGCCTTCTCGAAGGTGCCGGTCTCGAGCTCGGTGAGCTTCTTGCGGAAGACCCGCGCCATCGCCTTGCGCGCGTCTTTCACGCTGGTGCGGGCGGTGTGAACGAGCGCGAGATCTTCTGGCGTCGCGGCGATGGCGCCGGCCGAGCCGGGCTCTTCGCGGTCGCGCCTGCGCTGCGAACGCAGCACCACGCGGCCGTTCTCGAAGGGCAGGTTCGCGGCCTTGCAGAACGTCTCCTGCAGCTGCAGCGGCAGCACGGCCGACTCGGGCGGCGAGGTGTCGACCGACAGCTGCAGCTCGTTGGCGTCGGTGCGCAGCCCGGTGAACTGCGGCCGGCGGCCCTGATCGATGCGCTGCTGGTTGTCGTCGGCGAGCGCCTCGAGCAACGCGAGCGTGCCGAGATCGTCGACGAGATCGCGCGCCTTGAGCCGCGCGATGAGCTCGCTGGGCACGAGGGCGCCAGCCTCGGTGAGCACCTCGAAGGCGACCTCGGGCACGGGCGGGAACTTCTTGCGCTTGCCGTCATCGTCACGGCGGCGGTTGCGCTCGGCCTGGCGACCGATGGCGCGCAGGTACTCGGCGCGCGGCTCGGGGTGGCGCTCGGTCGGGCGCAACGGCGGCAGGTTCTCTTCGGGGTTCGGGTCGACGGTGCCCGTGATCGCGAGCGCGTCGGGGTCCTCCGTCAACATCCAGTCAGACAGCGCGAAGGTGTCGCGCGCAGTGACGACGAGCTTTCGATCTCTCGAACGCTTCGCCTGTGCGGCCAGCCGCGCGAGCATCGTCTGCTCTGGCACTTTGCCAACGTGCGACAAGAGACCCTTGTCGAGCGAACGCTTCGTAATATCCAGGTAGTGCAACGGTGCGCCCGCTTCTTCAAGAACGCGCAGCGCCGCCTCGTAGAAAGTCATTCTTTTTCCCAGCGAAATCGGGGGCTTCAAAGCTGCCCACACGAAAGGGAGGGCAAGGTACGCTCCAGACCCTGACGAGTCAACGAAGTCGGGGACTTTCGCGCGGGGGCGGCTTGCTGACGCTGAGGCTGGGAGAGCGGTGGAGGACCAGGGGTGCGCTCCCGAAGGACTCGGTGTCGCTCGAGATCGAGGGCGTCTCGCTGCTGCCGGTGATCGAAGAGACCGACCTGGGCCAGTGGCTCTCGACGTGGCTCGACGCGCTCAAGGGGCTCATCGTCGACAAGAGCGCGACGGCGCAGGTGTCACTCGAGCTGCCGGCGCTCGAGGTGTGTCTGCTGCGTCGGCCGGGCCTGACGGTGGAGCTGTCGGTGATCGCGCTCGAACCCGAGCCGCGCCGAATCACGAACCCGGTGACGATCGATCTGGTCGAGCTGCGCTCGGCGCTCGAGGTGTCGACGCGCACGTTCTTGCGAGGCGCTGCCGACGCCGGCGTGGAGAAAGAGGTGATCGTCGGGCTCGAGCGCCAGCTGCGTGAAGCGACGGGCCGCGCGATCTCTCCGTTCGCGGCGCAGTCACACGGCCCGTGGTCGTTCTCGAAGTCGATCGACGACCTCACGCTCGAGGTGGAGGACCGCGACGGCCGGACGACGATGGTCTCGCGCGGCTCGGGCTCGTTGTCGGCGCTGCTCACGGCGGGCTCGCTGCGAAACGGTGGCTCGATCTCGGCGCAGCCTCCCTTCCTGGCGTTGATGGGCCTCGTGCGCCGAAAGCCCTCGGCGGCGGCCTTCGAGCTGGGGCTGGCGCTGTGTGGGGCGCTTCACGAACGGCACACCGGCTGGGCGACGAACCCGTGGGTCGACGCCCTCTTCGTTCGCTGCACCGAAGGGCTGGCGGCGTTGCGGCTGCCCAGGCGCGACGACGAAGCAGTGCCGGTGCCGCGCCCTTCTGCGCCCCGGCTCGAAGCGCCGCTCGCGCCCGTCGGGGCTCCGCGCCGGGTCACGCTGACGCCGAAGTGGGCGAGGCCCGTCGCGCTTGGAGAGCCGCGTGGCCGCATCGCGCTGGGCAAGAAGACGGTGGTCGTGCGAGCGCCTCACGCGACGCACGTGTTCTCGCTCGGCGGCAAGGAGTGGCGGCGGGTGCACGCGCCACGTGGCGTGGCGACCTCTCCTGACGGAACGGTGCTCGTCGCGACCGAGTCGAAGCTGTTCTGCTACTCGGGCCATGAGCCAGGCGCCCGGTGGATGCGCGACGGCGCCGGCCTGCGCGTCGGCCCCGATCTCGAGCGGCACGAAGGCCGGTGGATCACCCGGCTCGGAGGGCGTGGCGCGCTCGCGCTCGAGGCGATGACGGGCTGTGAAGCGTGGCGCTTCGATCCACCCCGCACCCAGCGCGCGGTCGTCTCGTCCATCGGTGGGCGACTGATCGTCGGTACCGACGCCGGTGATCTCTACGGCCTCGACGCCACCGATGGGCAGGTGCGGTTTCGCATTCGGGGGCCGGTCGGCAGCCCGTGGCCGGTCGCGGCGATTCAGCGAGACGCGATCGCGGTGCTGACGAACTCGGCGCAGACGGTGGTGCTGCGCTTCGCCGCGCTCGCAGGTGGAAACGCGGGGCACGCGGGTGCCGTCTCATGGACCAGGCCGTTGCCTTTCGAGAACGCCAGCGCGCCAGTGGTCGCGCGCGGGCGAATCTTCGTGGCGGGCCGCTCCGATGGGCGGGGGGCCGTCGCCTGCTTGTCGGGCAAAGGCGAGGTCTTGTGGCTGCGGCCCGTCCCTCTCGAGGGCGCGACGGTCTCGCTGCTCGCCTACGAACGTGGCGTGCTGGCAACCGACGTTCGGGGTGCAGCGGTGCGCATGCTGCCCGACGGCGACACGGCCTGGGTGATGGGTGGGCTCGACGAAGCGCTGGCGCAGCGGCTCGCGCCGACGCTGGCGAAAGGCGCGCTGGTGGTGCCGGGGAGCAGCGTTCGTCTCATCGAGCCGCAGTCGGGCCGGCTGCTCGCCTCGACCCCGCGGGAGCCCGACCTCACCGACTACGCAGTGGGCCGGGGCCTGTCGATCTTCACCTACGTCGAAGCGGGGGCGCTCACCTGTTTCGAGCCGGGCGCCGTCTTCGCCGTGGTGTGAGTTACTTCTTCGCCTGCTTGCTCGGGTCGATCTCTTCTTCCGGGCGAATCGACTCCTGCGCGCCCTTCCACGTCTCGCCGGCGGCCAGCTTCCAGTCGGCGGGCACTTCGCCCTTCCACAGGTAGCTGGCCATGATGTCGCCACCCGACGGGCTGCGGGCGGAGATCGTCCACGAGATCTCGGCGGTCTTCGCCTCGGGCGGCAGCTTGTCGATGTCGTACGAGCCGAACACGATCATCGGCGGGAAGAACTTGATGTAGCGCTCGGGCCAGTCGACGCGCTCGTTGGGGCCGCCCTCGCCGGGGATCTCGGCGATCAACTTCCCCTTCTCGTCGAACAGCTTCCAGTTGAACTTGAAGTTGCCGTTGGTGACGACGCGGCGAACCTTCTTCTCGTCGACGCGCTC
>JAEUJR010000490.1 GCA_016793585.1 Archangium sp. | reverse complement strand
GCGGTCCCGCGTCGGTCTGCGTTCCCGCGTCGGTCTGCATTCCCGCATCGGTCTGCAGTCCCGCGTCGGTCTGCGTTCCCGCGTCGGTCGTCGTTCCCGCCTCGGTCTGCGTTCCCGCATCGGTCTGCATTCCCGCATCGGTCTGCGTGCCTGCGTCGGTCTGCATTCCCGCGTCGGTCGCCGTTCCCGCATCGGTCTGCGTTCCGGCGTCGAGCTGGGCTCCACCATCGAGCGACGCGCCACCGTCACAGCGGAAGCCCGGCACCTCACACACGTCGAACGAGAGCACGACCCCTGCATTGAGGCCTGCGTCGCTCGTCGCGCCGGGCACGCCCACGAGCAGCTTCGGCAGCACCACGTCACTCGCGGCCATCGACTGGCCAAAGCGCGCCCCAACGCCTGTGTACAGCGGAGGGACTGGCAGCAGCTCGCAGGCATAGCCACGACTGCTCAGACCTACGCCGACGACGTTGGCCGCCGGGTTGCTCAGGAACACGTCGTCACTGCCGTCGCCGTCCCAGTCGAACGCGATCATCTTCACGCCGACGCCCGAGTCGGGTGGGCACTGCACCGAGGTCGACGAGGGGACGTGCTGCGTGCTGCTCGGAATGAGACCGAACGCGCGCGACGACGCGGGCACCGCGACGAGCAGCTCGACCCTCGAACTGATGGTCGCGAACGCGACCGAGTGCACCCCCGGCACGCTGGGCACGATGGCGTCCATGCTGGTGAGCCCATTGCCACGCAGCGTGATGAGCCTCGGCGACGACGCACCCGGTGCTGCAACCGCGACCTGCATATCACCTGCGGTGAAGCGCCCAGCCGAGACCGCCGTGCCCAGCCCCTGTCCGGCTCCGCCCAGGTAGCTGACGGCGATGTTGACGCCTCCGTCGAGCTCGAGCTGCCACACGGCCACGCCACCAGCGCAGAACGGCCCGACGGCGCAGCTCTCTTTCGGGGCGCCTGCCGCGACCCAGACGAGCGACGCCGCCCGGCCCATCGACAGCGACAGCCCCGGAGCGACGAACTGCCCGGCGTCGAGCACCCCGAGCGAGGTGACGATGGCGTGCGAATCGGCGGCAGAGACGGCAGTGTCTTGAGCAAGGGTGCAGGCGACCGCGTTGCCGTAGCCCAACAGGGGCGGGAGCGTCAGCGGCACCGTGTTCTTGAAGACCTGGTTCGTTCCGAGCGCGCCGACGAGCGTGAACGTCGTGCAGCCCGCCAGCGACTCGCCCAACAGGGCGCCAGCGCCGCCTGTCTGCCGCACGACGACGGCGTCGCGGGTGCGGTGCACCTCTGGTGACGGCCCGACCTCGCACGCCGCGATGGCCAGGAGCGCGGCGAACCACCGGCGCATCACAGCGACCGCAGCGCGTCGTCCCGCTCGTCGACGAAGCGCTGCGCGACCCCGGCCTGCACCGCGCGCGAGCTCGACGAGAAGTACGCGAGCTCTCCATTGCGGTCGCGGCGGCCGCGCTCGGCGTAGACGGCGTTGATGATGTCGGCGTCGCTCATGCGCGTCACGTCACGGCCCGCCAGCGCGCGGGTGAAGACGGTGACGGCGCCGCTCTGCCCGTGGTGCACCGAGCTGCTCCACAACACGTCACTCAGGGCGCGGCTGCGCTGCGAGAAGTCGAGGCCGGGCACTCGTGACTCGAGCTGGCTGCGTGAGACGTCGTAGTAGCGCTCGCCCACGAAGCGGTGCTGCGCCGCCTGGAACGCCGCCGGGTGCTGGCGGGCGATGGCCTTCCACGCGTTCGAGAAGGCCGTGGTGCCGGGCGTGAGGCCCGCGAGCGGTCGGCCGAGCGCCGGGTCGGTGTGCCGCAGCCACGCCGAGAACGAGCGCGCCGAGCCGCGGTTGGTCGAGAACTGGTACGCGCCGTAGCTGACGCCGCCGGGGTCGCCGCGCCCGCCCGAGACGGTGCCCGGGTCGCCGTTCGACTCGTACTTCGCCGAGAGCGTGCCCAGGCCTGCGATGTCGGTGGTGCCACCCGGCGGCGGAGGTGGTGGCCGCGGGCCGAGGTCGATGGGCGTGTTCGCCCACCCCGCGAGGTCGGGCTGATCAGCTGGCTCGGGCTCCTCGGCCTCGAACCCGTCGGGCACCTTCAGCGTCGCGCCGGCTCTGATGCGGTCAGGGTCGTCGAGGCCGTTGGCGCGGGCGAGCCGCTCCACCGTGGTGTTGAACTGCTTCGCGAGTGCAGAGAGCGTGTCGCCACTTCGAATGCGGTAATCCACGCGTGGAGTCTGCCCCGAGGAGCCGGGGCTTCGTCCATCACTCGTTTCGTGTGATCAGAGGTGCGACACGAACGACTACTGGGCGAAGAGCGTGATGTCGGTCGCCGCAGCGAACGAGAGCCGATAGGCCTCGTCCCAGTCGGGGTGGCGCACGACGACGTGCCCATCGGAGAGCAGCGTGTTCTTCCAGTTGCGGCGCTGCTGCCCGGGGCGAAACAGCTTCTCTTCGACGCACCACGGGCCGGCCTCGCGGAGCCAGTCGTTGAGCCCGGTGATGCGAGTGATGCGGCCCTGCCCCAGCGCGCGCTTGAAGACGATGCCGACGTTGTACTTGCGCGGCACGTGCGCCTCGAACGAGCGCCAGGTCGCCACGCGCGCCCACTCGCGGAAGAGGTCGATGTCGCTCGTGTAGTTCATCTGGTCGACGAGGTGCGCGCCGCCCGGGCGGCAGCCGATTTCACCGAAGACGGCCTCGCCCTTCGGCGTGAGGAACCACTCCATGTGCGTGAAGCCGTCGCCCATGCCGAGCGCCTTGAGCACGTTGCGGCCGAGCTCGACGCCGGGCTTCAGCTTCGGCTGGTACATGTCGCGCACGGTGATGATGACGGGAGAGATCCACTCGTT
>JAEUJR010000476.1 GCA_016793585.1 Archangium sp. | reverse complement strand
GTTCGAGCAGAGCAGGACCGAGCTCGAGAAGACCTGCGGGCGTTCCCTGGTGCTCCGCGCCGGGCTCGAGACCGGGCCCACCGTCGTCGGAGAGATGGGGACGCTGCACCGCGTGAATTACACGGTGATGGGCGAGCCAGTCGCGACGTCGTTCAGGCTCGAGGCGATCGCGAAGCGGTATGGCTCGCGCGTGCTGGTCGCCCGGCCCGTCGTCGACGAGGTGGGTGATCGGTTTCTGTTTCGCACCGTCGACAGGGTCGAGGTGGGTCGTCTCGCCGAGCCGCTCGAGGTGTTCGAACTGATCGGCCGCGCTGCTGATCGCGAGAAGCTCGGGCCGAGACTCGAGAAGCACGAAGCGGCGATGAAGGCGTGGCGTGAGCGGAAGTTCGCGGAGGCGCTCGAGGCGTTCAAGGCGCTCGCGGCCGAGGCTGACGATGCGCTGATCGATCGCTACGTGGCTCGCTGCGAGGTGTACCTGGCGGCACCTCCTCCCGAGAGTTGGAGCGGCGTCTACGACCGCGACGAGTAGGCGTCGTCGATGGCTTGCAGCGCGCGAGCGACCTCGAGATCCTTTGGCCGTGCCACGTCCTTCACCTGAATGAGCGTCGTCGCAGCGACGCCTCCCACGACGATGAAGTCGAGGTGGGAGTCATGAAGCCGACGCAGAATCTCGCGGAACCGAACGATGCGCTCGGCGTCGAGGCCAAACACGGCGCGAGGTGCCTCGAGCCGAAACTGAACGCTCGCGCGCAGCGATTCCAGCAACTGCCACCGCGCGGTCGGCGACAGGTCGAGGTTCTCGAGAATCAAAGAGACATCGACGCCGCGTTCCAGCCTGGCCCCAGACTCGGAGAAGCAGCCTTCAGCTCGTCACGCGTCGCCACGCGCAGACTCCACCGCGACCTGCGTCCCCGACGCCCGCCCCAGCAGCCACCAGATCGCGGCCGTCACCAACAGCACGCCACTGAGCGACGCCATCATCACGCGCGGGCCGAGATTCGTCGCGTCGAGCACCCGGCCTGCGAGCCAGCTCGAGAGCCCCAGCATCAACATGTACGACATGAAGTCGACGGCGTAGATGCGGCCGCGCATCGAGTCTTCGACCTGCATCGACAGCAACGAGCTCGAGAACACCCACTGCGTCGAAATGCCCAGATGCGCGCAGGCGAGCATCGCCGCCGCGACGGGCAGTGACGGCGAGAACGCGAACGCGACCCAGAACGCGGCGGTGACGAGAAAGCCGACACCGATCGCACGCTCGAGAAACGCCGGTGTGTCGCCGCCGAGCCGTCGCGCGACCAGCGGGCCGAGGAACGCTCCGACGCCCCGCATGCCCAGCAGTACTCCGATGCCTGCTTCGCCCTTGCCGCCCGGCGCGAACACACGCTCGCCCAGCATCGCGTACAGCAGCAGCGCTCCGCCGCCAGGAATCGCCCACGCCGTCTTCACCCAGATCGTGCGCCTCACCAGCGGGTCGGCCTTGAGCCGCGCGACGCCTTCACGCAGATCGTCGAGGCCGAAGGTCGCGGTCCACGTGGCAGGGCGCGCGCGCGCCGTGAATGGCACGGCGGCCCCACCGACGAACGCCGCCGAGCCCAGATAGGTGAGGGCGTTGACGACGAAGGCCGCGTCACGGCCGAACGCCGCTGCCGTCGCTCCGCCTGCCACCGCGCCGAAGCCGAGCATGGCCGACCACGTGATGCCCTGGAGCGTGTTCG
Organism: Archangium sp.; assembly: GCA_016793585.1. The sequence continues at coordinate 14,599 of JAEUJR010000476.1, read as the reverse complement.
CGGTGACGAGCTCGTCTCGCTCGACGGTGCTGGCGATGGCGGCCTGCTCTGCGGGATCGAAGAACGCCGCCGCCGTCATCTGCACGAACGTCAGCGCGTAGACGAGCCACACGTCGCTCGGCTGGCGTACGAAGAGAAACCCCAGCACCACGAGCGCGCGCACGACGTCGCACGTCATCATGATCACGCGACGCGGAAACCGATCGGCCACCACACCCGCGACCGGGCCGAGCACCGCAGCCGGCAGGAAGCGCACCAGCAGCATCAAGCCGACGGCTTCTCCGCTGCCTGCGTACTCGTTGAGCAACGAGTACAGGGCGATGAGCGTGAACCAGTCACCCGCGAGGCTGACGACCGAGCCCAACCAGATTCGGCGATAGGCGGGCCGTCGACGGAGAACTTCGAGATAGCCGGGGGTGCTCACGCGCGCGCGTGTAGCGCGGTCCTCAGTGGCCGTCAGTCTCTGGTGCAGCGGGCTTCGGGCTCTCGGCGACGCCCGCGTCGGCGGCCGCCGCTTCCAACGGCTTGTCCTCGGCGGGTTTTGGCTCGGCGGGCACTGGTGGCGGCGGCTGCGGCGCGACGGGCGGAGGCGGGGGCAGGCCCTGCACGGCGGCGCGCAGGGTGTCCGAGAGGGACTTCACCTGCGGCTCCACGGCCAGCAGCATCTGGGTCGCGTCCTTCTTGTGCCGGGCGTCGGCGTCGGCTGCCAGCTTCAGCTGCTGCAGCGCCTCGTCGAGCTGCTTGCGGGCGTCGTCGATGCGCTGCTTCGCGAGGAAGTACGCCACCTCGGCTTTCAAGGTCGCGAGGGTGCCGCGCTGCTGCTCCGACAGACCGCGCAACGTCTCGGCCCGCTTCACGAGGGCGACGCCGACGTCGAGATCACGCTTCAGATCGGAAGCGACGCGTGGGCGGGCGAGCAGCTCGATGACCGAGAACAGCGCCCGGTCGAGCTCGTCACGGTCTTCGAACCGCTGGCCCACCACCGCGAGCGCCGTGTTCCCGTTCAGATCGAGCGGCGCATAGGCCTCGGAGAGCAGGGGATCGGCCGGTTGAAACGGCTCGGTGCCCACGGGCAGCATCTTGCCGCGGGTGACGATCAACTGGCCGCCCTGCACCTCGAGGCTCCAGGTTCGCGCGTTCAGCAGCGACGCCGCGTACAGCCCACCTGTCGCGGCGGCCACGACCACCGCGAAGATCACGAGGTTGCGAAAGGCTCGCCCGAGGCGGCCGAGAAACGAACTCTGAGGTCCTGCGTCGGGAAGGGTGGCCATGGCGCGCAACAGGCTAGTACGGGTTGAAACACCGCCAATTGCCAGGTGGTTTCCTTGGGAGGTCTGCCGTGGGGAGTAGACTCGACCCTCGGCGTGTCGACTTCTTTCAAGAAGCTGGGCCAGAGCGAGCTGCTGCCGCGGTACATCTTCGCGGAGAGTCTCTATGCGCGGCGTCGCGTGCTGGAGATCGGTGCAGTCGCCTCGACGCTCGGTCAGTCGGCGCGGTTTCTCTCGACCCGTGGGGCGCGGGTCGTCGTCGCGGCAGACAGCGATCTGCAGGCGATTCAAGACGCGCAGGCCAAGCTCGCTGGGCCCAACCTGCGGTTCCGCCCGCCCGTGTTCGACGACTTCGAGGCCGGCAGCTTCGATCTCGTGATGGTGGCCGATCTCGCGCCGTACGTCGTCGCGCCAGAGCTGCTCAAAGATCTCGCCCGCCTCGTCGCCCGAAACGGCTACCTCATGGGTGGCCTGCGCAACCCGGCTGGCCTCGCCCTCGCGAGCATGATCGAGGCAGAAGACGGCACCCCGACGCCGACCTACGGCCAGCTGCTTGACGCGCTCTCCGTTCACTTCCACTCGGTCGAGGTGGCCACGCAGTCACCCGTGCTGGGCTACCAGCTCGCGTTCGAGCGTGGTGATGGGCTGCAGGTCGACGGGTCGCTCGCGGGCAACAGCGAGGCGGCGTACTTCATCGTCGTCGCCGGGCAGGAGCCGGCGCGCAGCTTCGACCCGACCTGGGTGCAGCTGCCCCCCGAGCCGCTCGCCTTCACCGGAGGCAAGCTCGAAGACTTCTCCACCCGCGCCCGAGACTGGCGTGAGCGGTCGGAGCGGCTCAAAGACGCCCTCCAGAAGAAGACGGCCGAGCTCGAGACCCGGCAAGCCGAGCTCCGCGAGACGAAGGCGCAGCTCGAGGCCGGCAAAGAAGCCGTCGCGCGGCTGACCGCGCAGCTCGAGGCCCAGCGCGAACGGCCCGAGTCGCTCCGTGATCGCGAAGAGCTCGCGCAGCGGGTTCGAAGGCTCGAGGCCGAGCTGACCGTCTTGCGCGAGCGGGCCATCGACGCCGAGGGGCGGGCGAGCGCGGCGCGAGCCGACCACGACGCGCTCCTTCGTGCCCAGAAAGACGCCGCGATTCAGGCGCTCGCCGCGCAGGAGCAGAACCGGCTCGAGCGCGCCCGCCGTGAAGAGGTCGGCACCCAGCTCGAAGACGCCCGCACCCGGCTCGCCCGCGCCTACGAAGAGCTGAAGAAGGCGCAGGAAGACGTCGTCACCGAGCGCCTCGAGCGCGAACGTGCGCTCTCTCTCGCCGACCGGGCCCGTGAAGAGATCGCCGCGAAAGAGACCGAGCTCGCCGCGGCTCGTCAGCGTGAGCTCGCGCTCGCCGATGCACGCACGCAGTCGCTTCAGGCGATCGAAGGGCTCGAACGATCGCTCGGTGAAGCGCGCTCGCAGGTCGTGGCGATGCGTGACGAGTCGTCGAAGCGTGAGGCCGACCGGCTCTCGCTCGCCCGCTCGTTCGAGGTCGAGTCGAACCGCCGCCGTGAGCTCGAGCAGGAGCTGCAGCGGGAAACGGCGCACGTCAAACAGCTCGAAGAAGAGCTGACGATCAAGCAGACGGCCCTCGCGGGCCTCGAGACCGAGCTGCAGTCGGCCACGTCTTCACACGCCCGTGCGCTGCGAGACATCGAGACGCTCGCGAGCTCGGAGCGCACGTGGCGCGATCTGGCGCAGCAGTACGAGCAACGCCTCGCCGAGACGAACACCAACGTTCAGCAGCTCAGCGATCAGATCGCGCAGCTCAGCGCCGAGAAGGACTCCGAGATCGCCCGTGGGCGGCGCCTGGAGCGCGACCTCGAGACCGCCATCACGGCCGAGCGCACCTCGCGCGAGCAGTCCGACGTGCTGTCGACCGATCTTCGCCGCCAAATCGCCGAGCTGACGCAGGATCGCGATCGGCTGATCGAAGAGCGAGACGATCTTCGTGGTGCGGTCGACGATCTGCGCAAGGCGAGGCAGACCGAGCAGCAGCGCGTCGCCGAGCTCGAAGACCAGAGGTCGACGCTCTCCTCGTCGGTGGGCAAGCTCGAGGGCGAGGTCGCGCAGGCCCGCCGTGAACACGACGACGCGGTGCAGGCTGCCGCGCAGCAGAAGCGCACCTTCGAAGGGCTGATCGCCGAACGAGACGCCGCGCTCTCGACCGAACGTGCCACCACCGCCGCGCTGCGCCAGCAGGTGGTGGGCCTCGACAGTGAGCTCGCCCGCTTCGGCGGCATGCTGCGCGACGGGCAGAAGCTGCTCGACGAGACGCGGGTCAGCCTCGACGACAAGACACGGGCGCTCGAGCAGACGCGGGCAGCGCTCGACGAGAAGACGAAGCAGCTCGAGGCCTCCCGCGCGGCGCTCGAAGAGAAGAGCAGGGCGCTCGACGCGAAGGTGCTCGAGCTCGACGAGAAGTCTGCCGATCTCGACGCCAGCAAACAGGCCGTTCGAACGTTGTCCGACCGCGTCTCGTTGCTCGAAGGCACGCTCGCCGAGGCCACGCAGTCGCTCGAGCGCACGGCGCAGACCCTGGGGGCGGCTCGAGACGAGAAGGCTGCGCTCCAGCAACGGTTCGACGAGGCGACGCAGCGCGCTTCGGGGCTGTCGGCGCAGGTGCAGAACCTGCAACGCATCACCATGGCTGCCGACGAAGCGCTGGCGGCTGCGAAGTCGCAGAAGAACGCGATCGATCGCGAGCTGACCGAGCTGCGTGCGCAGACCGAGACCGAGCGGCGCGGGCACGACGAGCGCTACCAGTCGCTCAAGCAGACCGCCGAGCTGTCGGCCTCGCGGGCCGTCGATCTCGAGGCGCGGGTGGCAGAGCTCTCGCGCTCCCTTCGGGAGCAGCAGGACGAGTCGGCGGAGCAGCGCCGCGCTCTGGAGCAGGCCGAACGAGAGACTGCAGCGCTGCGTCGTCAGCTGCTGGAGCGTGACGCGACCCTCGAGGGCCGCACGGCCGAGCTGGAGAAGACGGCGCACGACCTCGAGGCCCAGCGCGCCGCCCTGGTCGCCGAACGCCAGCAGGTCGAGCAGCTCGCGGGTGAGCGAGCGAACCTGCGTGAGGCGCTCGAACGCCGAACCGCCTCGTTCGACGAAGTGCAGACCGCGCTGATCACCGCGCGAGAGACGCTGGCAGCCAGGGAGCAGGCCCTCACCGCGCTGGCTGCCGAACGTGACGCCCTTTCTGGCACGTCTTCGGAGCAGCAGACGAAGGTCGCGCAGCTGTCGACGGCCCTCGCCGAGCGCGAAGCGGCGCTGCAAGAGACGCGACAGGCCCTGGCGTCACTCGAGCGTCGCGCCGACGAGCTCTCGGCGTCACTCGGGGAGCGGGATCACCGGCTGGCCGATCTCGCCGCGTCGTCGGCCTCGCTCCAGAGCACCCTCGACGAGCGCGCGAGCACCATCGAGCGCCTGACCGCTGAACACGCGCAGCGGCTCGAGCTGCTCACGCGCGACCATGCGGCCGACCTGCAACAGCTCGTCGGAGATCGGGACGATCGGCTGGCCGCCTTGACGGCTGATCGCGATGCCGTGCGCGCTCAGCTCACCGGCGAACGTGACTCGTTCGCTGCCGAGCTCGCCACCTCGAAGCAGCAGACCCGGTCGCTCGGAGAAGAGCTCGAGCACCTCAAGGCAGAGCTCGAAGAAGGCGCCTTCTCGCGCGAGCAGGAGCGTCAACTTCGGGAAGGCGCCGAGGCCGAACGGGCGCGGCTGGCTGCACAACTCGAGGCCCGCCTCGCCGAGCTCGCAGGCCTCGGTGAGCAGCGCGCGCAGCTCGATGACCAGCTCGCCAGGCACACCGCGACCCTCGAGGAGACGAAGGCCACGCTCGAGCGCCGCGCCGCCGAGTGGGAGCAGGCGCGCGCTGCGCTGATCGACGCCCACCGCGGCGAACTCGAAGCGACGACCCAGGCCGCCGCTCGCGCCCTCGAGCAGCGCCAGGCCGAACTCGAGGCCCGGCTCTCGGCCACCCGCGCCGAGCACGCCCAGACGCTCGAGCAGCAGGCGGCTGCGTACCAGGCCAACCTGGAGCAGCGGAGCGCCGAGGCCGCCAGGGCTCTGGCTGCGAAAGAAGACGAGCTGCTGCAGCGCGCGGGCGCGGCCGAAGGCAAGGCTAACGAACTCGAGCGGCAGCGCGACGAGCTGAAGAAGGATCTCGATCAGGCTCGCGCCGCCGCTTCGACCGAACGCTCCGAAGCGCAGGCCCGGCTCGAGGCCGCTCAGGCCGAGCTCGCGAAGGTGTCGGCGGTCGTCGAGAAGGCGAACTCCGAGGCGCGCGGGCATCAGGCGGGCAAGCTGGCGCTCCAACAAGAGCTCGATCGCTCGCGCGTCGAACTCGATCAGCTGCGCAACTCGCTGGCGCAGGCGGGGGGCGAGAGCCGCGCGATCGCCGAGGCGCGCGCGCAGCTCGAGTCCGAGGTCGAGCGGCTGCGTCAGCGTGTTCCCGTGCTCGAAGGCGAGCTCGAGCAGCTCGAGGCGACGCAGCCTGAGCTTCGCTCGCTCCGAGAGAAGGCGCCGCAGCTCGAAGCGTCGCTCGTCGAACTTCAGCAGCGCTTCACGGCCGCCGAAGAGAGCCGCTCCGAGCTGGTCTCGTCGTCTGCCGCGCTCAACGCCGAGCTGATCGAGCTGAAGGCCCGCAGCAGCACGCTCGAGTCGTCGGGCACCGAGCTCGAAGGCCGGGTCACCTCGCTGCAGCAGCAGCTGCTCGACGCCGAGACGCGCGCTGCCCAGTTGGCCGAGTCCCTCTCGCAGTACCAGGACGAACGCCCGGCGCTGGGCACCGAGATCACCGAGCTGCGCATCAAGGTGAACGTGCTCGAGAAGCGGCTCGCCGAGGCCGAACGCGCCGCGCCGCAGTCGGACGCAGAGATCGAGGCGCTGCGTCGCCGGCTGCCCGAGCTCGAGGCAGAACTCGAGCTGGCGCGCATCGGCGCGAAGAGCGACGTCGAGGCGGCCGTTGGCGGGCGCAAGCAGGCCGAGGAGCTGCTGCTCGCCCTTCGCGTGAAGTACGGCGAGCTGCAGCACGAGCTGGTCACCGCCCACGAGGCCCTCGAGCAGTCGAAGACGGGCAGCCCCGATCTGCGCGAACAGGTCGCCGAGCTGACCGCCGAGAACGAGCTGATCGAGACCGAGCGCGAACGCCTCGCCGAGGCCGTCGACAGCCTCGAGAAGCGCGTGAAGGAGCAGGATCAGCTGAAGGATCGAATGCTGCGCCTCGAGACCGACCTCGAGCTGACGCGCAAGCTGCTGGAGCAGGCGCGCCGCGATCTCGAAGAGGCCCGCCGCGCGCCGCCGCCACCCCCGAAGTCACCCCCCGCCGCCATCGACGTGGCCTTCGACGACGACCCGGTCACCGCGGTGAACCCCGTGCCGGCCCTGGCCGAGTTGCTCAAACAGACCGCGCCGAAGAAGCCCACTCCGCCGCCGCCAGACGAGGTGTTCGAGCTCGATGTCTCCGAAGACGAGGCGGAAGAGATCCTGCTCCTCGACGAAGAGACGGGTGAGAACGGAACGAACGGCAGCGGAAAGAAGTAGAACGAGGGCGTGTCTCGTCGCGTCCTCGCCGTCTTCGGAGCCCTGCTGCTCGTCGCTTGCCTTTTCTGGGCGTTCTCGTCGTCCGACGAGGCGTCGCCGCTCGGGGTGCAGACCGCCGTCGAGCAGACAGACGACGCCGAGCAGCCGAAGGCCCGACGGCAGGTGGTCGAGACCGTGCGCCCAGGCGCGCTGGCCGGCTTCGTCAAGGCGAACGGGCAGGGCGTCGCCCGTGCCCGCATCTCGCTGAAGGCCAGCGTGCCGATGACGGTCGAGAGCCTCGACGATGGCGCGTTTCGCATCGAGGGCATTCCGGGTGAGCCCGTCTTTCTCGCGGCCTCGGCCGGGGCGCTCGCCTCGGACGTGCTGGGCCCGTTCGTGATCGAGCCGGGCAAGACGATCGACGGCCTGGTGCTCGAGCTGAAGCCGACGGTGACGCTCGAAGGCGTCGTGCGGGACGTGGTGACGCGGGCGCCGATTCCGCGCGCGGTGATCTCGTGGTCGGGCGGTACGACGCAGACCAACGCGCTCGGGGCGTTTCAGCTGCCCGCGCCCAGAAGCCAGGTCTGGCTCGACGTCGCCGCGAAGGGCTTTCTTCCCCGCACCGAGTGGGTGTCGCTCGAGCTGGCGCGGGCGGGCGGCCGCCTCGATCTGTCCCTCTCTCCCGTCTCGGCGATCGAAGGGCAGGTGATGGAGCAGGGCACGCCTCGGGCCGGCGTCTCGATCTGGGCCGAGCTGACCGAAGGTGTGCGTCGAGGAGAGCGCAGCCCCATCGTGCTCTCGAACGCGAAGGGCGAGTTCCGCATCGAGTGCAGCGAGGGCCTGCGTCGGGTGATGGCGGTGACTCCCGCTGGCGTGACGTTCTCGGGCCCCGAGGTGCGCATCGCGGTCGGCGAGACCCACAAGGGCGTCGTGCTCGAGCTCGGCGATCTCGGCCTCGTGAGCGGCACGGTCCGAAGAGACGGAGCGCCGTTCGCCTCTGCCAGCCTCACCCTCGTGAACGCCTTCACCGAAGACTCCGTCAGCACCACGACCGCGCTGCTCGACGGGCGCTTCTCGTTCAACGCCGTGCCCGTCGGCCGCTATCTCGTGCAGGTGCGCCACGGCGCGTTCAGCACCATCGCGGGCCCCTTCGATCATCGCGACGACGGCCAGCCGTGGAACCTCGAGGTGACCGCAGGGAAGGTGCTCTCGGGCCGGGTGGAGCCGGCAGTTGGCGGTGTTCGGGTTCGCTGGCGCAGCGGCGACTGGTCTGGGCCTTCGTCAGAGACGGTGTCTGCCGCCGATGGCACGTTCACGTTCGAGGGCGTGCCCGACGCGCAGGTGCTGCTCGACGCAGAGGGGCCCGACGGCGCGGCGACGGCGACCGCGAAGCCCGGCGATCAGATCGTGCTGCGGCTCGAGCGGGGCAAGGCGCTGGTCCGCGTCGTCGATGACAGCGGCGCAGCGGTGGCCGACGCCGTGGTGCTCGCGCGCAGTGACGAGACGGGCGCGGTGCGGAAGTACGTGCTGATGGCGCCAGACGGCGTGTTCCAGATCGATCTGCCGAGGGGCCGGTGGATCGTGCTCGCCGAGGTGAGCGGGCGCGGCCGAACGAATGGCCAGTTGGTGACGATCGCGGGCGCTCCAGTCGACATCACGCTGCGGCTCACCGCGACCGACCCCGTGCACGGCCGCGTCGTCGATCGAGCCTCGAAGCTGCCGATTCAGAACGCGCGCGTTCGCGCGGAGTCGCCCATGGGCAAGGTGAGCGTCACCACCGACGCGCGCGGCGAGTTCACGTTGCCCCCGCAGCCGAAGCAGGTGCAGCTGATCGTCGGGCGCGAGGGCTACGAAGCGCAGGGCTTCTATCTTCCCGCCAGACCCGACGCGTCGAACCTCGTCGTCGAGCTGCAGCCCGCTCCCAACAAGCCCTTTCAAGACGACGCGCCGCGCTTCGAAGGCGTGGGCATGACGCTGCGGCCCGAGCCCACGCGCATCTCGGTGCAGGTCGTGAACGAGGGCAGTCCGGCCGAGCGTGCGGGCGTGCGCGCGGGTGACGTCATCGTCACCATCGACGGGGCGCCTGCCGGCGCCGATCTGCAGAACGTCGTGAGCCGCATTCGTGGGCCCGCGGGAACGGCCGTGCGCATCGGCTTCGAACGCGAGGGCCGGCCGCTCGAGCTGGTGCTGCGTCGCAAGTCGCTGCTGATGAGCTACTGGTGAACGCTACGCGCGCTGCTTCTTCTTCCGGTCGCGGCGGCTGGCCCGGGTCTGCACGACCTCGGGCGGCGCGATGGTGCCGGGCATCGGCGTTCCTTCTGGGAGCGGCGTCTCTGGCGCCGGCTGCTCAGAGGGCAGCGAGGGCAGTCGAATGACGAAGGTCGCGCCTTCGCCCACCTTGCTCTGCACCGCGATCGTCCCGCCGTGGCTCTTCACAATGCGCTGACAGATCGCGAGCCCCAGGCCCGTGCCTTTCTGCTTCGTCGTGAAGAATGGCACGAAGATGTTCAGCTGCTGCTCTGGCGGAATGCCCGGGCCCGAGTCGGTCACCTGAATCTCGATGGAGTCGGGCTGGCGGAAGTCGCCGAACCGCTCGGGCTTCAGCGTCGTCAGCACGATCTCGCCGGGCTTGTCGCCGATGGCCTGCGCGGCGTTCTGCACGAGGTTGATGAGCACCTGCTTGAGCTGCTCGGCGTCGCCGTCGACACGGGCGAGATCGGGTGCGAGCGCTTCACGAATCGTCACGTTCTTCGGCAGATCGTTCTGAATGAGCCGCAGCGTGCGGGTGACGACCTCGTTCACGTCGGTGGGGCCGAAGCTCTGCTTGAGCGGGCGCGCGTAATCGAGGAACGCCGTCACCACACCGTTGAGCCGGTTCACCTCTTCGACGATCACCTCGATGAACTCACGATCGTCGGTGGGCACCGTCTTCGGGTCGAGGCACTGGGCGGCGCCCTTGATCGCGCCGAGCGGGTTGCGAATCTCGTGGGCCAGACCGGCGGCCATCTCACCGAGGGCGGCGAGGCGATCGCGCTCGCGCATGCGTTCGTACAGCTTCGAGTTCTCGACGACGGTCGAGAACCGATCGGCCAACTCGAGAATGAGCGCGATCTCGTCCGACGCGAAGGCCTCGGGCACGCGTTCGTCCCACAGGTTCAGGAAGCCGAGCACGCGGTCGTTGCCCATCAGCGGCACCGTGATGCCGGCGCGCATCTGCTCGAGGGCCTGACGCACGTCGTTGAGCCGCTTCACCTCTTCACGCGCTTTTCGAGCCTCGAGCGGCTGCGCCTTGAGTTCGGCCGAGCGCCGGTTCACCGTCTCGAGCAGTTGGGCGCGCTCGGTGCGGCTGACGAGCGCGCGCGCGGTGCCGGCATCGAGGAAGAGCGCTGGTTGTGGGCCGCGGCTGTCGAGCAGCCGGAACCCGGGCCGATCTTCGGCGAGCAGGTAGATCGACGCGTGCGTGATGCGCCGGGTCTCGTTGAGGCCGTCGAGCAGCATCGCCGCCAGTTGTGGGCCGTCGATCACGTTGGCCGTGCGCCTGAGCAGTTGGCGCACCGACTCGAGGAAGGCGAAGCGCTGGCGGAAGAAGAGGGCGACCACCCGCTCCTCGACCCAGTTCGAGAGCGGCTCGAGCAGAATCAGCATCACGAAGGCCGAGACCGTCGTGTTGAACAGGTAGAGGCTGGTGTTGTCCTTCTGCACCCAGACCGTCAGCACGATGAAGACGACGGCGAGAATGACCGCCAACACCGTCTGCGACGCGATCTTTCCGAGCAGCTCGTGCAGGTCCATCAAGCGCAGGCGCAGCAGCGTCTGGCTGAGGAAGAAGAGGTACAGGGTCGAGATGATCGGCCCCAGCGTGGGGAACGCGATGTCGAAGCGCGCAAGGAAGTCGAGCGCCGAGAAGACGATCGAGCCGCCCGCGCCGATCGCCAGGTACATCAGCCGAAGCCGATCGATGCGCGACTCGCTGGCCTGCATTCGCGAGAGCAGCAGCGAGACCGAGAACGTGAGCGCCAGCAGCACCCACGCGACCACGGCCACACGCGCCCACAGCTGATCGGCCAGTGGCGTCGCTCCGACCGCCAGACCAAGAAGCAGAGAGAAGAACGACGTGCGCCGGCCGTAGCGCGCCGCGCGAGGGCTGAAGTTGAGGAACTCGAGGAAGAAGGACAACGCCGTCGAAGGAACGAGGGCTCCGAGCACGATCGTGAGCCCGAGCATCACCCTCGACACGATCGATGGCGCGTCGTCGACGATGGGGAAGAGCCCCTCGAGGAAGCGGGCGAAGTGGAACGCGCCCACCGACAGCGCGAACACGCTGAACAGCGTCACCACCCGCGCCCGTTGCTGCCTCAGGAGCATCGAGATGCCGAGCGCGAGGCCGATGATGCCTGCGAGCAGCGCGCTTTGTGTCCTGATGTCCATGAAGTTGACGTTCAGTGTAGCCGTGTACGATGCGTTCGTGCGCGTCAGCCGTCTGGTCAGCCTCGGGTTTCTGTTCGTCGCGCCGCTCGCCTTCGCTCAACGCGGAACCGACGAAGACCCGTTCGGTGCCGAGGTGATGGCCGAGCCAGACCCGATCGCGTTGGTGGCGAACCCTGCGTTTCCTTCGCTCGAGATCGCTCCGGTCGAGGTCGACGCAGGCGTACCAGCCGTCATCTCGATGGAGCGCGCCGATCTCTCCCCATACTTCCTCGAGGGAAAGCTGCGTGAGGCCCGGCAGGCGTTCGCGCAGGGGGCCTACACCCGCGCGCGAGAGAAGCTCGACGCGGTCAAAGACACGAACCCGGTGCGGTTCCTCCGCGCGCTCGCCGCGTTCCGCACGCGAGACTTCGCCTTCGCCGCGGCCGAGTTCGAAGCGCTCGCCGAGACCTACACCGCGCTCGGCGATCGGTGCCTCGTTCACGCTGGCTGGGCTTTCGAGGGCCTCAACGATTTCGAGAGCGCCAATCGCGTCTTCGAAAAGGTGAACCCGAAGTCACGCATGTGGGTCGACGCGCAGCTGGGCCTGGGGCGATCGCTTCGCCACACGAAAGAGACGCCGCGGGCGATTCAGGTGCTCGCGTCGCTCGGTGAGCGGCCGGCGCCGCCCTGGGGGAGGGACGTGGGCGCTGAAGCGCTGCTCGCGTTGGCCGATCTCCATCAGGCGCGCGGTGACTCGAAGGCAGAGCAGGCCGCGCTGGCCGCGTTGTGGTCGAAACACCCGCTCTCGGTTCAGACGACGAAGAACGAGAAGCGCCTGGCCGACGTCGAGAAGCTGTCGACCGAGGTGAAGGTGACGCGCGCCGAGCAGCTCATCGACGCACACCGCAATGCCCAGGGCCTGGCGCTGGTGGAGCCGCTGCTCGAGGATCTCAAGCTGCCCGACGCGCTCGCGTGCCGGGCGCACTTCGCTGCGGGCAAGGCGCACCGGAAGCTCCGTGCTCACCCGAAGGCGGTCGCCGCGCTCTCGCCGGTGGTGAAGAAGTGTCAGGACGACGATCTGCGCGCGAAGGCGCTCTACACGCTCGGCTTCAGCCAGACGGTGACGACCCCCGAGACGGCCATCGAGACCTACGAGACGCTCGCGAAAGACTTCCCCGAGCATGCCCTCGCTGACGACGCGCTCTTCTTTGCAGCAGAAGTGCGGCAGCGTGCTGGTGATCTCGAGGGCGCGGCCGATCGCCTCTCCGAGCTGGCTGACCGGTTTCCGCTCTCCGACATGGGCGCCGATGGGCTCTTCAAGCTCTTCTGGCTCCGCCGCACGCAGGGCGACAAGGCCGGGTCGATCGAGGTGCTCGAGGAGATCGAAGAGCGCTTCGGCGCGATGGAGGAGTCACACGAACAGGAGCGGGCCCGCTATTGGCGCGCGCGAATTCTGGAAGAGCAGGGCAAACGTACCGAGGCGTTCACGGTGCTCGCAGAGAACGCCGCCGCACACCCCGCCACCTTCTACGGGCTGCTCTCGCGTGAGCGGGCCGAGGCGCTGAGTCCCTCGAGGGTGAAGGCGCTGCAGAAGGCGGTCGCCGCCGCTTCGCGCGTCGACGACGTCTTCCCCCTGCCTGTCACCGCCATGGCCGACGACCTGCAGTTCCGGTCGGCGGTCGAGCTGCTGCGCCTCGGCTTCGGTGAGCTCGTTCCGATGGAGATCCTCTCGATCGAGCGCGCGAAGTTGCCCGCGGAGTCGCTCCGGTTGCTGGTCGTGATGCTCGCGATGGCCGGCGAAGAACGCCCGGCGCACGGCATGGCGCGGCTGTGGTTGCGCCGTGATCTGTCGGGGCCGATCACCCGCAAGACCCGCCTCGTCTGGGAGATCGCCTACCCGAAGGCGTTTCGTGAACAGGTCGAGACGTCGAGCCTCGAAGCCGACGAACTCGACCCCGATCTGCTCCAGGCCCTCATGCGTGAAGAGAGCGCGCTCGACCCCAAAGCGCTGTCGTGGGCTGGTGCCCTGGGGCTGTGCCAGCTGATGCCGTACACCGCAGCCGAGGTCGCCGCGCAGCTCAAGTTGCCGCGGCCGTCGACCGCCGCGCTGCTCGAGCCTGAGCTCAACATCAAGCTCGGGGCCCGCTACCTGTCCGATCTCATGATCCGCTTCGAGGGCGTGAAGCCGTTCGCGGTCGCCAGCTACAACGCGGGGCCCGGTGCGGTCGGGCGCTGGCGCAAGGAGCTGCCGGTCGAAGATCTGCCCGCATGGATCGAGCAGATTCCGCTTCAGGAGACGCGCAACTACGTGAAGCGGGTGCTGCGCAGCTACAACACCTACAAGCTCCTGTACTCGCCTGACGACGTGGCCAGAACGGTCGCGCCGGCGCCCGAGAAGAAGCCGAAAAAGGCCGACAAGAAGGTGTAGTCGTTCAGGAATCGAAAGCGTCTGCGTCTTCTGCGGCATCGGCTCCACGACAGGTGAGCCGCCGAAAGGAGGCACCATGGAGACGCTCGTTCTCAACCGTTCGTACCAGCCCGTCGCACGCATTCCCTGGCAGCGCGCCATCACGCTTCTGTTCCTCGGCAAGGTCGAGCTCGTCGAGGCGTACGAGGATCAGACGATTCGAAGCGTGAGCTTCGAGATCAAGGTCCCGTCCGTGGTTCGCTTCCTGAGAATGCTCGCGCGGCGCAAGCCGGTGATCCGGTTCAGCCGCGAGAACGTCTACGCCCGTGACCACGGCCGCTGCCAGTACTGCCAGCGCCCCGTGACTCGCGCGGAAGCGACGTACGACCACGTCATTCCCCGTTCGCGCGGCGGCGCCACGAACTGGGAGAACATCGTGATCGCCTGCGTGCCCTGCAACCAGAACAAGGGTGGACGCACGCCGGACCAGGCCCACATGCCGTTGAAGGTGAAGCCGGTGAAGCCGACGAAGCTGCCGGACACGCTCCGTCTCACCTTCCAGTTCCAGAAGGGCATGCCCGCCTCCTGGGGCACCTGGCTGAGGGACCTGACCTACTGGCACGGCAGCCTCGAGGAAGATTGATCGGGTTGCCGCTGTTCCAGACACAGACAACCAAGACAGACACGAACCGGCGGGTGCGGGCCGACCGCACAGCCTGAACGGGTAGACAGAGAGACCGAAAGGTCGCTGGGTGCTGGTCCACGCCTCACAGGACCCTGGTGCCCCCGTCCAGACGAGCAGCGCACTCACAGGTTCATGGCAGTCACTTTCCGCCCCTCCGAGATTCACGTCTCGGAGGGGCGCCCTCTTTTCGGGGCCGGGGCGTTTTCACGCTACGCTCGCGACACGGACCATGGGTGCCTCACCCACTGAGACCGGCCGTCGGCAGGCTCTGCTTCGCGC
>JAEUJR010000473.1 GCA_016793585.1 Archangium sp. | reverse complement strand
CAATCGTCGAGACGACGCGGCTCTTCACCGGGCCGAACTCGTCTTCGCGGCGCAGCTCGAGCTCGGCGTACGGGTCTTCGATGAGCCGTGGCCCGTGGCTGACGATGTTGGTGCTGCGGCCGGTCTGGCCGGTGAGGTCGGTGCCGATGCCCACGCGGCCGTAGGTGCCGAACTCGAAGCGGCCCTTCGAGAAGTCGACGACGGGCGCCGCGGCCTCTTCGGCGAGGGCGACGGTGCTGAGCAGAACGAGAAGGAGCGCGCGCATGGGTCACCGCACCACGAGAATTCGGACCTGGCGTGCAGGCACCGTGATGGAGCCACCCGTGTTCATCGACTGCTCGACCAGCTCGTCCATCGCCTGCGTCGGCAGACCGGTCAGCGTCGCGCTCGCGTCGCCGCGGTTGATGGCGACGTAGACGGTCTCTTCCGTCGAGCGCATCGAGTACAGCCACGTGTCGTTGCCGACGTTGATGGTGGTGCGCGTGCCGCGACGGAGCGCCGGGTGTGCTTCACGAATCTTCCCGAGCCGCTTGAGCCGCGTCTGCAGCCACTGCTGGTTCGTGTCGAGGCCGGCCCACTGCATCACGCGGCGGTTGTCGGGGTCTCCGCAGCCGGGCAGACCGACCTCGTCGCCATAGTAGAGCAGGGGCGCGCCGCGGCTCGTGTAGAGCACGCCGAACGCGACGGCCACACGCTCGTACGCGTCGCGAGCACCGACGGTGGCCGGGCCGCTCCAGGCGCAGTTGCCGCCATTGTCGTATTCACCCCAGCGCGGCGGGCGCTCGGCCTGGTGAATGATTCGCCCGAGGTCGTGGTTCCCAATCCACGTGCTCATGATGGCGTCGGCCCCGTAGAACGAATCATTTCCATCCATGAAGCCCTTCAAATTCGACATGGGCTCGGCGCCGCGCACCGTCGCCTGGAGCAGGATGCGCCGCAGCGGGAAGTCGAACTGCCCGTCGAGCTTCGTGCCCGGGTCGATGAACGACCGCAGGTAGCCCTGGTTGCCGAAGTCGTAGGTCTCTCCGACCATGTAGAAGCGCTGCCGCGGCGACTGCGTCGCGTGCACCTCGGAGTCGAGGCGCGTGCGCAGCTCGGTCAGCCACGAGCCGTCGACGTGTTTGATGGCGTCGGCGCGAATGCCGTCGAAGCCCACGCGCTTGACCCAGTCGATGACGTTGCCCACCGAGTACGCGCGCGCGGCCGGCACCGTGAAGTTCCAGTGCGGCAGGTAGTTCGTGAACCAGCAGCGGTGGCCCTGCGTGTTCCAGGGGCAGACGCCGGAGTCGTCACAGATGCAGTTGCCGCCGTTGAACTGCAGCGGCCAGAACCAGCCCGGGTTCTGTTGGAAGACGGTGGCCGTGTTGTGCACGTGCACCATCGCGTAGTCGAGCAGCACCTTGATGTTCTGCGAGTGCGCCTCGGTGACGAGGTCCTTCAAGTCCTGCTCGGTGCCGAAGCAGCGCTCGGCACGCGTGACGTCGGAGGGCCAATAGCCGTGGTACGCGCTGTAGTTGCGGCCGTCGGAGCCCGCGCCCACGCCATCGAAGTTCTCCACCACGTCGGTGAGCAGCAGCGTGTTGACGCCGAGGTCGCGGAAGTACCCGGCGCGCAGCTTCTGGGTGACGCCTTTCCAGTCGCCGCCCGAGTAGTTCGCGAGGGTCGGCACACCGGCAACGTTGCAGTTGTTGGAGGCGTCGCCGTCGAAGAAGCGGTCGACGAACACGGAGTAGATGACCGAGTCACGCCAGTCGAACACGCCCGTCGGCGGCGTGGTGGTCGCGCACGTGTACGTCGCGGGGCAGGTGGTCGCGGCGCGAAGGCTGTTCGTGGTGCCGTTCGTTTGCCCGGTGGAGGGATTGGCGGGGTCGAGCAGCCAGGTTCCGTCAGCGAGGAACTTGTATTGAATTGGCTGGCCCCATGGCGCCTGTACGGTGCCGCGCCATTGATTGCCCGATTTGGTCAGCGCGACGCCACGCGACCAGCCGTCGTCGGCGAAGTCTCCGCGCACCTCGACGCTGGCCTCGTTGCCGGCTGCGAAGGTGAACTCGACCGCGCACCGCTTGAGGGCATCGGCGCAGGCCGGGAGCGCCGTGCCGCCAGCGCTCGACGTGCCACCGCCGGCCGCGACCGTTCCGCCACCCGTCGATGATGTGCCGCCGCCGAAGACGGTGCCTGCTCCGGTTCCGGCGCCAGTCCCCGCTCCTGTTCCTGCACCAGTGCCCGCGCCCGTTCCTGCTCCGGCCCCCGTGCCTGTTCCGCCCCCGGCGCCGTCATGCGCGCAGTCGGGCGTGAACGTGCGAGGCGAGGTGAGTGACGGTCGAGTCGTGGTGTCTCCGCAGGCGAAGACGAGGGCGACGAGGGTGAGCGGCAAGCGACGGGACATGAGACCTCCGCCCCGCCGCCTGGCACTCGTCGTGCCAGCTGATCAGCTCGCCAACCCCCCGATTTCGATGGCTCGAGGCGGGCGCGAACAGGCCACGAGGACGCTTGTCCTCCCGACTGTGGCTCAGCCTACCGAGCGAGGCGGCGCTCGCCTCGCGGCCCAGGCCATCGCCGGCTGGGCGACGAACATCATCACCAGCGACGTGGCCAGCGCCGCGAGCAGCAGCTTCGCGTTGCCATCGAGCGCAGCAGGGTCGGGCAGGAGCTCGGCGAGGTGCTCTCGTTCCCACGCGCGGAAGATCAACAACCGGTTCGCGACGCAGACCGAGAGCGTGGCCAGGAACACGTGCAACCCAAGCCGCCACCGGCTCGCCACGACTGCTGGTGAGACGGGAAAGAGAAGCACCCCCGCGAGAAACGAGGGCACTCCGACGCTCAGCGCAAGGCCGGAGAGCCGCGACTGTCGCTCACCGACGAGTAGCATCATCGCCACCTGCGCACCCACGACCGCCAACACGGCGACGGTGCTGCCCTGAATCAGCTTTCGCAGCAGCCGCATCGGCTCAATCTTTCACTTCGCCGAGCTCGACGTACGCCTGATTCACCATCACCACGTACGGCCGCTGCTCGAAGCGCAGGCCACCGTTGCCGTCGTGTTCGATGATCTCCAGCTTGCCCATGCCGGCGCCCATCGGCCCGATGGAATAGTAGTGCGCCTGCAGATGATATGGCGCGGCGCGTTTGCCTTTGGGCAGGCGAATGGTGAAGCACTCCGGGCCATAGCCGGTCGTCACGTCGGCATAGAGCTCGCCACCCGAGGGCAGGGTCTTCTGTGAATAGAAGGCGTGGCCACCCTTCGCGTCGGTGATGTGGAAGTCGACGTCGTTGGCGTCGGTCTCCCAGTTGAGGACGAAGCGCAGCGACGGCGCGTTCTCGACGATGCCGCCGCTCTTATTGAGGCGCGCTTCAATCTCTGCGCGGCGGTTCGGTTCGGCCTTCATCCACGCGGCGGCGATGAGGCCCGCGTCTTCGCGGAGAATCTGGTCGACGCCCGCGAAGCGCCCCGAGGGGTACGACTGCGCGAGCCCCACCTCGATGGCGGCGAACGCTCTCTCGGGTTTGCCCGCACGCAGCAGCGAGAATGCGAGCAGGCGGTGACTGGCCGGGTGGTCGGGGCGCTGCTCTGCCGCTTTCGCGAAGGTGTCGACGGCGAGCCCTTGCGCTGCGGCGATGCGCTCGAGGCGAACGCCCGCGAACCGGCGCAGGTCGGCGCGCGCGGGGAAGAGGTCGATGATGCTGCCGTAGCAGCGGGCAGCGGTGCTCAGGTCGCCTGCCGCTTCGAGCGCCTCTCCCATCGCGACGAGCGCGAGCAGGTCTCCCGGCTGCTCCTCGTGCCAGCCGCTCGCGAGCGCGACGGCCTTCGCCTTGTCGGTCTTCAGCGCGTCCATCACCTGCTTGAAGGTGCCGGTGTACGGGTCGACCTGCGACACCTTCTCGGGCGCTGCGCGGCGCTCACGCACGTTCGCAACGTCCATCGCGGGCACGGAGGCCGAGGCGGCCCCGGTGGTGGCAGGCTGCGCGGCGACCCGGCGGGCTGGCTCGGGCCGTGGGGCAGGCGGGGGCGGAGGCGGTGCTCCGGGCGCGGGGCTCGAGTCGACCGGCTTCGGCGCCTCCATCTCCTCCGCCTGGCCTTCGTCGGCCTTGCCGGCCATCGCCTTCGCGTCGTCTCTCTCGTTCCGGTCCGCCTTCGGCTTCTCCTTCGCCTCGGCCTTCTTCGTCGTCGTGTCGGGCGGAGGCGTCTTCACCACTGCGACCGTCACCACCTCGGTGCGCTTCAGCCGCGTCACCTGACCCTTCTGCACGGTGAGAATGTCGGCGAGCGCGCGGCGGTCGATGGCGAAGCGCGCGTAGTCAGCCTCGGTCTCGAGCACGAGCAGCGCCGTCAGCGAACACAGCACCCGGCTCTTCGTCGACAGCTCGACGATCTGCTTCTTCACGGCCTCGCGCTGCGGCGCTCCATCGGCGGCGTCGAGCTGGGCCTGGAGCAGCTCGAGCTTCGCTTTCGCCCACGCGCGCTCGAGCAGCGGGCGCTCGATGCTGGTGAGCTGTGCATCGGTCACCGACACCGCGCGCCCACCGATGGAGCCCTTGAACGGCGTGCCCTGCGGCAGCTGCGCATACACGAGCACCGCGTCGCCAGCCTGAACGCCAGAGAGCATCTTCGGCCACACGGCGATGGCGCCGTCGACCTTCACCTCGAGCTTCGACTTCGTGGCGAGCCCGAGTCGGCGCGCGACCTCGGTGGCGCCAAGCGCTCCGTCGAGCACCGCGCCGTCACGCTCGAGCGAACCCGTCGTGAGCCGCGTGAGCGCGCCGTCGTCACGCAAGCCTCCAACGGCGATGGCGTCGAGCCGCTTCACGCCCGCGGCCTTGAGCTTGAGCAGCTTCGCGACGAGGTTCGGACCTTCGGTGACACCCGCGGTGAAGACGCCGTCGCCGATGAGCACCACGCGCGCGGTGGGTTTGTTCTGCACCGAGTCGAGCACGAGCTCGATGTTCGAGGCGCCCAGCGCGCGGCGTGCACGCAACGTCTTGAGCTGCGCGTCACCGAAGCCCGAGGCCGGCCCGCTGTAGAGCGGCGCGACCTCCTGGTCGAAGGCGACGACGTTCACGGTGGCCGAGGGCATCGCCGCGAGCAGGTCTTTCACCAGCGCCGTCTGCTGCTGCCAGCCGAGCGCGCGGCTGCCGGAGGAGTCGACGAGCACGGTGAGCTGAGTGACGGGGTCCGCGGCGCTCGCCTCGACTGGCACCACGCGCGCGACCACGAGGTCACCCGAGCGTGCTCCGAGTTGATTGCGTTTCGGCGTGGCCACGAAGTCGGCCGTGGGCACGACGCTCTTCTGCTTCAGCACGCCTTCGCCGGTGACGCCCGAGACCTCGAGGTCGAGCTCGCCAATCTGTGGCAGGCCCTTCAGCGGCAGCACGTAGTTGGCGGTATGCTGCACGAGCTCGTGCGAGTACGAGAGGACGAGCTCCTTCATGCCCTTCGCGGGAATCGGAAACACCCGCGCGGTGAACTCGTTGCCGCCGCTCTGCTCGAGCAGGGCCGGGTCCTGCCGACGGTGCAGAAAATCTTCGTACGCACGCCGCGCCGCCTGCTTCTCGACCACTTCACCTTCCTGCCAGCGCTCGTCGAGCTTCATCGCGAAGCGGCTCACCGTCGCGCCCTGCGGCAGCGTCACCTTGAACTGGCCTTCGAGCACGCGGTCGAGCGGGTTCTGGAAGGTGAGGGTCAGCTCGGTGAACGCGAGCGGGTCGGTCACCACGGCGCGCGCCTGCAGCTTCACGAGCTTGAGCCCGGTGCCGTCGGAGGCGGTGAGTGACACGGGCGCGTCTTCGGCCGCGAGCGCGTGGAGTGATGTCAGGCACAGGAGCGGCAGCAACAGACGGCGCATGAGGGGCCTCGCAGGAGTGACGCGACGTCGAGACAGACGCCGGAAGGCGCGACGTTGTTCCGATGAGTGGTCGGGAGCAAGGCGTCTGACACCTACGGTGCTCTTCGGAACATCAGCGCTCGACGGCACGGTGCGAGCTGTCGAGGCGAAGACCGAGCGCGTTCATGAAGGCGTCGAACTCGACTGGGGACAGGTCGAGGTCAGCGGAGACGAAGCGATGCAGGGTGTTCGCCAGTCGCTGCCGCGCCGCTCCCACCCAGCTCGC
The DNA here is from genome assembly GCA_016793585.1 of Archangium sp. The sequence continues at coordinate 7,851 of JAEUJR010000473.1, read as the reverse complement.
AGCCGAGTCCCGGTGAATGCCGTACACGATGGCGATGCGGCCAATCGAGAGGCCATCGTCGAAGGCGAGTTTGAGCAGGCTTCGTTCGCGTGCGCTCAATGTCGACAATGCGCGAGCGAGCGCTCGGTTCATGACAGGTCTGTGGCGCTCGTGAAGTTGGAGCAGCGCCAGCGCTGATGACGAGAGCCTGAACTCGGACAGCGAGGCGTCGGGCCGCGCGAGGTCGACCATCAGGCGTATCGCGACGCACTTGACCCACAGCCACAGTGGCGCGTCGCCGCGATAGTCGCTCAGCCGTGCGGGGCGCCCACCAGTCGGCAGAAGGAGGCTGGTGCAGGTCAACCGGGTCGCTTCATCGATGACCTCGGGTCTGCGGTCGATGCGTTTCAGGGCAGGCACCACCCGCCTGACGACCAGCCGGTCGAAGGCCTCGAGCGCAGCTCCATCGCCTCGAACGCACGCGCATGCGAGCAGCAGGTCGGCCGCCCGCGATGGGTCAGCGCGATGCAATCTGAGCTCGTGGAGCGGGTTCATCAATGCACCGACAGCCCACGGAGTTCGAAAGTGCACGCCTCAGAAGCGCTGGTTGGCAAAGTGAAACAACAGCCACGAGGGCGTCGCTGACGTCGGGTTCAAGACGAGCGCGCCGTCGGCGTTCGAGCCGTTTCGATGAATCTTGTGAGCGCTCGCGGCGAAGCTTCCGCCTGAGCTGGTCGCGTAGACCGCGATGGGAGCTCCGACTTCGATGCGGTCATAGACGCGCTGCGCGGCCTCCTGGAGGGTGAGCGCTTCCCAGCCGCCATCGGTGTGAACGCCCAGCATCGTCGGGTAGTCGAGCGCCAGACCGGGGTGCCAGCCGATGGAGAATGATGGCGCGGGCAGGGGCGCCGTCACCTCACGGAGTCTGATGCGTGGGTCGCCGAAGCTCGACTCGACGTTCACGACCATTCTGTGCACGCCGCCATCGAACTCGACCTGCACCACGACGTGGTCGCCGTTGGGCAATGCGCAGCCTGGATCGCCTGGTGGAACCACTGCGACGACGACACCGTCGATGCGACCGAACGCGTTCGTCAGGGCCGAGCCGAACGCCGAGGCGCAGGCCGCCTGCTTCTTCACACCCGCGTCGATTCCGGCGTCGAGCTCTGCTCCAGCGTCACCTGCGTCTCCCGTGAGCGTCGTGTCTCGCCTTGGCTCAACGACGCCGCAAGCCGCGGACGAGAGGAGGAGAAGACTCACAGTTGCTCGAAGCACCGATGCCTCCAATTCACATACACCGAGTTCTCAGGGCTGCGCTCTCGCCCACTCCGATGCCACCTCGTTTGCCTGGAGCGAGCTCACGGCGTAGCCGAGCGAGAGCAGCACATCGAAGAGCGCGTTCGACACGAGCACGACGGGAAGAACTCCGAACTGGTGCGTTCGGTCGACCTCGAAGACGGCCGCCGTGCCGAGCGCAATCGCAGAGCCCGCGAGCGCGATGGACAAGGTGCTTGCGACACTTCCGGCGTTTCGCGCCTGCCACTCGAAGTTGCGCGCCTGGAGACGCGAGACGCTCTCGCCCGGTGGGCGCTCCGATGCCCGAAAGAACGTCACGCACCCCGAACAGAGCGCCAAAGACAGCACCAGCAGAACGCGCAGGTTCAGGTGATGGGTGAAGCGGTTCATGAAGTTCCAAGAGAGACGAGCCGAGGCTGGTTTGGTCTCAACGCACGTCGTTGAGCGGGTTCGCGTGAGACGGGTCTCGCGAGCCTCCGTCTTGATGGGAAATGCTCCATCTTCGGTGGCTTCTTTCTGCTGTCTTGTTCCTCTCGTCGCTTGGCTGCGGCGGCGCTGGCGCTGACTGTGCTGGTCCTCAACTCAGCGATGCCCAGCTGTGCTCGCTCAAGTGTGGTGAGTCGACGTACGACCAGGCCAAAGCGCTTCTCGGCGCGCCGTCGGCCTCGGGCTCTCAGTTCCTCGACTATCGAACGACCTGTGGCGGCGGAAGCGAGCTGCTCGCCATCACCCTGACGTTCGACTCCGCCAATCGTCTGTCGAAGGTCGGCCGGCTGGCCGTCGGAGCGCGCTTCTCGGGCGGCTCGCTGCCCTCGTGTCTCGCCGCGTGCAAGTGAGCTCAGCCAGGAACAGTGAATGAGCTGGCACTTTCACTATCGAATCAAGCTCGAGCGGCAATTGCTCGCAGCGGAGCACGCTGCGCTCGAGGCCGTCTGCCAGCGTCATGGCTTCTTCTTGAAGAAGGTCGTGCGCGGCGTCGATTGGCTCGAACAGTGGAAGGGTCTGGTCGACGATGAAGAGCTCGCGCGAACGAAGCAGCTCCACGTCAACAGACCTGCCTCGGCCTCAGACTGGTACGACTACGCAGACCACCTTCCGATTCGAAGCGTCAAACAACTCATTCGGCTCGTGCGCTGGCTGGGAGACGTCGAGGCGCTCTTGGCGTTCGACGCGTTCGAGGTCGGCGACGACTTCTACATCCATCGACTCAGGCCTTCGCAGGTCGACCTGTCGTCGCTCGAGCGTGAGGCAAAGGGCGAGCGTCGCAAGAAGAGCCCGTCACCGACCCGACAGCAGAAGGCGATGATGAGGTGGGCGCGCGAGGTGGTCGAGTCGATCGAAGGCGAAGTCGAAGCCGAGCTCGAACCGCTGGAGCGCGACCTCGAAGAAGCCCGTCGTCAGTTCTCGCGGTGGAAGGCGCGAAGCCAGTCGAGCTGACGTCAGCGTTTGATGAAGTCCGAGAAGCTGCCTCTGAAGCCCGTCGACTTCGCGTCGAGGTAATCGACGAACGACGGGTGCGAGACCATCTCGAGCGGTGTCATGGAATTGGGCTTGCCTCCGCCTCTTCCTGCCTGAGGGCGAGGTCTCACCGTCTCGGTCGAGAACCACTCGGCGCCGCGGCCGCCGACGCCTCCAGGGCCTGCAAGCTCTGCCAGATCAGCCCGGTCGAACATGTCCTGCATCGCGCTCCAGAAGGCGTGGTCGACGTGGCGCTCATTGTCGGCCTGCTCCCTCGAGTAGTCGGCCAGCGTTCCGCGCGGGTTCTTCTCGAACCAGCTCGTCATCGTCGCGACCTCACGCTCGAGCTCGGCACGGCGCTGCGCACCGTCGCGGGTCAACTTCGGAATGAGCGGCGCAACCGTGTTCAGCTCGTCTGGCTCAGGCATCGACTCCCACGCGGCGAGCGACATTCGCTTCTGCTCCTTCGACTTCATGGATTCGGGGAGCAATCGACCGCTCTGCGGAAGAACGCGCACCCCCGAGAGCGGAACGCCCGCCGCGAGGGCGAGCCGTTTGACCACCGCGAGCGCCACTGGCCTGGGCACGTAGTTGAGCTCGACCTCGTCGAGGCCCAACGCCAGTCTCGCCTTCACTTGGACGAGCATCTCGGTTCGGAGCTTCTGGAGCGCGCCGTTGCGCGTTCCTTTCGACAACTCGAGGAAGCGCGCTTGAGCGCGCAGCAGCTGCGGGTCGCTGCGATTGTTCCAGCTGTCCCAGAGCGGGTTCGACTCCCCGTCAGAGACGCGCCAGGTGACCTCGCTTCCTGGCCGGCCCTTCGAGACGAGCTCGGCGTCGGTGAAGAGGTATCGCGTGTTCAGCGCATAGCGCGTCTCGCCGTGCCACTCGAAGGGCGTCCACTCTGCAGTCACTGGGCCAGGTCGTTCTGGAGCAACGCCTCGGACCGTCTCGGCGGTGGGTGGACGGCTGACTCGACTGGGCGGGCGAACGGGCATGTCGAAGAGACGGTGTTGGCATCACTCCGTCTCAGGGCAGCGACTTTCGGTACTCTCACGAGCGCATCATTCGGCAACAGTTGAGGCGCTTCGGGTTTGCGAGCCGATTTGGATGAGACGACCCCAGGGGTCGGACGTCTAGATGGTGCCGCACCAGTTCGAGCGCAGATGTCTGCCTCGCCCACTGCGCCGGGTCAGCTACCCGTACTCCCTCGATCACCAAACTGTGTCTGCATGAGCTCACGACTTGCCTTCGTTCTCACCACATTCCTCGGCACACTTGCCTGCGTTCTTCCTCAGGGCTCAGATTGTGACCCGCTCGCACCGAATCAATGCGGTGGGTTGGGCAAGTTCTGTTCTCAAGTCACCCGCGTGTGCACGACATCGTGCTCCGACACCCAGCCCTGTGGGGCAGGGGCGAGCTGTGGCTCGAATGGCGAGTGCTGGCCCGGCAATCCATCGAAGCTCATCGTCAAGACTGGATACAATGGCACGTTCGAGGTGAAGGAGATGGGCGTCGATGACCGCGGCTCCATCGACGGAGGCTCGCTTCACTCGGGCACGTTCCTTCCGCGCGATTCCCTGCTTCGACTGAAGGAGGGTCGGTTTCTGGAGGCAGGAGTGCCATCGGCGGCCGCCCGGGTGCAGGGGCAGCGCGACTCGCTCGCCTCGACCACCTGCCCGTCCGGCTCTCGCCTGAGCAACTTCACTGTCGAGACCAACGAGCCAGTTCAGTTCCGTCGCAGCCCGGGCTCGCCCACCATCGAGGTCTACGTGCCCTGGCCAGTTCAACACACCGCCTTCACCTGTGGTGGAGACAGCGTCGGGATTCCTGCGGCAACGTTCACGCAGTTTGCCCGGGTGGGGTCGCTCAGCGAGGAGTTCTTCCTCGATGGGGGCGTGATCTCCTTCCAGACGATGCTGACGTCGGCGCAGAAAGACGTGCTGGGCGGCGAGTTGAACGTCTCGGTCGCGCACGCGACGCAGCTCGAGATCATTCCCGGTCGGTGACGTCGGCGCAGCGTTGCCACGAACGATCGCGCCAACCCCAAGCGCGTCTCGTCTACAAATACAGGGTTCGCCGGGCGGCGGAGCCGGCGAACAGCTCGCATGGAGTGCTCACCTGTCTGCCATTTGTCGCCGCGGGGCGTGCAGAAGCCCGTCGAGCTTCCCAGACCGACGCTGAATCGCTCGAGCGACTCACGCGAATGCGGTCGGTCAGTTGGACGGTTCGGTGGCTTCGCACTTCACCAGAAGTGTCGTCTTTGTATCAATCTGACCCGTCACGGTCGTGGCGGGTTGTGGCGTGGTGCTGATGATGCGGTAAGCACCCCCACATACCTCTCGCGCGTCGGAGTAGCAGACCTCCATCGAGTAGCATGAGACGAGCAGGTCGTTCGAACCATCAGGCCCGACGAGTCTGGACACGCGCTGAGCTGCGGTGCAGGCGGTTGCGATACTCAGGAGAATCACTGTCAGCGGAAGCGTCGGACGATGGAGCATTGGCTGGTTGCCTCTCTGTTGGAGTTGGTGGCCAGAACACCCCGGTTCGAATGCGAGAGGGTGGGCTTCTCATAGGACGAGCACCGGGCGAGGTCGTCTCATGCGTGCCCGGTTGCAGCGTTCAGCGGTTGCTGGGCTGTGGCATCCCCCTCCGAACGACAATGAGATGAATTGCGGGAGGGGACGTCTCTGAGAAATCCCTCAGGAGGCCTCATGGTCGTTTCATTCACACGTGCTCGCCCCACCACCCACCGGCCGGCGACACCGGCGCGCACGTTCGCCGTTTCGTCGACCGACCCGGGTCTGCAGGTCAAGCAAGACGGCCCCATGTCGTTCACCGTTCGCGGCGTCGCGCGCAGCGCCTCCTCGGTCGTCGTCGTGAACGTTGGCGCGCGAACGATTCGCGTGCCCCTTCGAAGCGGCATGGCGCCCGAAGAGCTCGCCGCCTCGCTTCGACGGTCGCTTCATCGAACGTACGAGGTGAAGGTCGAGGGGCTCGCCTATCGTCCCGGGCCGGGACAACGAATGCCGTTTCGAGTGAGCCTCTCTCCCCGCGAACCCCGATGAACCGTCACCTCGTTGCAGTGCCGCTTCGAGTGGCCCTCGTTCTGCTCGCAGGCTGCACGCACGTCTCGACTGCGTCTTCGGCGGCCGCGTTCAAGACCGTGAACGTACCGGTGATGATCGGCGGCGTTCCGGCCGCGTCGGGGTTGAACGCGGCTGAACGTGCGCGTTGGTGCCAACAGCTCACCGACGAGGCCCTCGCGCGCATTCCACTGTCGGGCGACGTGGCTCGACGTCTCGACGAGTGCACGGTGCAGATTCTGCCAGCCCCGAGCCGACAGCTCGTGCCGGGAGTACGAGTGCTGTTCAGCGTCGACGCCTTCGTTCGGCGACCCTTCGCGGCGGCGTCGTACGACGAGGCGACACGAACGCTCTTCCTGCCGCTCGGAGCGCTCGACGCACCGTGGAGCGACGTTCAAGCCACCCGTCACGAATGGCGTCACGCCAGAATCGACGCGTCGGCCGACGATGCGGCGCTGCGGTCTCGAGCGGTCGGGCCGCGGTTCAAACCAGACAGCTTCGTGTTCGACGAGCTGCTGGTGAACACGTGCGACCTGGTCGACGCCGAAGCGGCTGGCGTGGCCCCACCGCCCTGGCAGCGCCCGATGGTCGAGTCGATGCTCGCCCAGGCAGTGGAAATGTTGGGCGAAGCGAGACGAGCGCCAATCGCAGCGCACATTTCACTCGGCGACGGCACGACGCTCGAGTTGCGCGGGCCTCCGGCAGACAGCCTCGCTCGGCTGACGCAGCTCGAGCATGAGGTGCGTGAGGGGTTGGCGAATCTGCAGGTGCTTCGGCCTCGATGTGCGGCGCTCCTCGGTGCGCGTCCGTGAGGCGCTTCACATGAATTGCACCTTCCACCCTGCGCGGCCCTCGACCACCCAGTGCCCGCGATGTCGGACTCCGCTGTGCGGCCCGTGTGGCGACATCGTGCTCTCGAGGGGCGCCACCTGCCCGAGGTGTCCCCATCATGAACGACCGCCAGCCGCGCTGTCGCGACGGCTGCTCGCGCATCTGGTCGATAGTGCTCTGCTGGCGGTTGGCGTGATGTCGCTGCCACTGCTGGTGCGGCTCCACGTGCCATGGGCGGGAGTCATCAGCGTGATGGTCGTCTGCGCAGCGCTCGCAGTGGAGTTCGGCTGGCAGCTCGGCCACGGTCGCTCCGTGGGGAAGTGGCTCATCGGGCTTCGAGTCGTCATGGACTCGGGCGTGCCTGCCGACCTGCTGCGCGTCATCGTGTTGAGAAACGTGCTGCCGCTCGTGCTCTCCGTCGTCTGTGGAGTTCGGTTCTTCGTCGACCTCTACTACCTGGTGACCCCTCCGCATCGTCGGCTTGGTGACCGCCTTGCTGCGACGAGAGTGGTCGAAGACCCGCGCCTCGAACGCTGAGACGAAATCGACACACGGCCGTCTTCACTGCGTCGCTCCACCGCCGGTGGGCGAGTCAATCAATCAACGCAGAACGGTACGAGAGAACGATGCAACGATTCGTGGTGGCAGTGGTTGGTATTCTGGCTTCGGTGGCTTCGGCACAGAGCGCGAGCGGCACGGCGTCGTGTCCCGCCTGTACGCTCGAACAAGAGAAGGCGCGCGCAGAGTCGCTCGGGCCGGGTCACTGGCTCATCTATGACGTGCCGTCGGTGGGTCTGAGCTATTGGTCGGTCACGAGCGGTCGCACCTATCGAGACCGGGAGACCGGGCAGTACGAGGTGACTCCGGGAGCGGTCGAGCAGTTGGTGGTGCCAGCGCAGACGCTCGCTGCCTTCAAGACGGCGGTGACGGGCCCGACGCAGACCTCGGTCACGTTCACTCCAGGCGGGCCTGCGGCGCCGCAGTTTCCCGACCTGCCGACCCCTGTCTACACGTTGGACTACAACTTCAGTGCGTTCATCCACGCGGCCAACCCAGACCTTCGCTCTCGTATCGAGGGGATGCTCACTTCGTGGATGTATGGCAGCGCCTCGCAGGGTGGCGAGCTCTACAATCTGATTCGGTCGATCATTGCCGAGATTGCCGGAAATCGAATCATCACCGTCACCATCGTGTACGCGGATGG
>JAEUJR010000431.1 GCA_016793585.1 Archangium sp. | reverse complement strand
TACACCGAAGACGAGAAGCTCAGCATCGCGAGGAAGTACCTCATTCCCAAGCAGCAGGAAGCGAACGGCCTCAAAGACACCAAGGTCGCGCTCACCACGCTGGGCCTCAAGACCGTCATTCGCCGCTACACGCGGGAGTCGGGCGTACGCAGCCTCGAGCGTGAGATCGCCTCGGTGTTCCGCAAGGTGGCGCGCGAGGTCATCGGCGGAGACAAGGGCCCCATTCGCGTCGATCGCCGCCGCGTGAAGAAGCTGCTCGGCGTGCCCCGCGTTCCGAAGGACAAGAACGAGAAGACCGATCAGATCGGCATGGTGAACGGCCTCGCGTGGACGGAGTACGGCGGCGAAGTGCTGCACACCGAAGCCACGACGATGCCCGGCAAGGGCAAGCTGATCGTCACCGGCGTGCTGCGTGACGTGATGAAGGAGTCTGCGCAGGCGGCCGTGACGTGGGTTCGTACCCGCGCGCGCCGCCTCGGCATCGAAGACGCCTTCTTCGAGAAGAACGACATGCACATTCACTTCCCCGGCGCGTTCCCGAAGGACGGGCCGTCGGCGGGCGTGACGATGGCGACGGCGCTGGTCTCGGCGATCACCCGCATTCCAGTTCGCCGCGACGTGGCCATGACGGGAGAGATCACGCTGCGTGGCCGCGTGACGCCCATCGGCGGGCTCAAGGAGAAGTGCCTCGCCGCGCATCGCCTCGGCATCAGGACCATCATCGTGCCGCGCGAGAACAAGAAAGACCTGCGCGACATCCCGAAGAACATTCGCTCGGCGATGCGCATCGTACTGGTCGACTCGGTCGACGAGGTGCTCCGCGAGGCGCTCAAGCTCGAGCACCCCGAGGACTTCTTCCGCACCTCGCCTGAGGTCTCGCCCACGCCGTCTTGATGGACGCGTTGCAGAAGTACCGGCGGTTCATTCTTCCCGGGCTGCTGGTCGCGACGATCGCAGCCTGGGTGCTCACGCCCACGACGCGCGCGAAGCCGATTCACGGGCCGTGTCTGGTGCACGCCGATTGCCACGGCAGCGAGCGGTGCCTCGTGAAGCCGGCGAGCGATGGGTTCGCGACGATGGGGGAGTGCGTCGACCCGTGCGAAGGCGATCTGCAGTGCCCGGCTCAGCAGCGCTGCGGGCAGTTCGTCGAAGCGGGGCAGTACTGGACGCTGCCGAGCTCGGGGAAGGGCCGGGGCGCGCCCGTCGGCGCCTGCCTGCCAGGAGCGCGCAGCGACGGCTGAACTGTGAGACGCTGGCCGCTCATGCGTTCATTCGTCTTGCTGAGTGTGCTGGCCGCCTTCGGCTGCGCCACGACTCCCGTTGCGAAGCCGTCAGAGGTCCACGCCGCAGTTCCTGTCGGAGACCCGCCAGTCGTGAAGGTGGGCAACCGGCTCATCCTCCAGTCCGAAGCCGACAAGCGCGCGGGCGACGACTTCTACAAGCTGCAGGATCAGCTCTACGAGCTGCGCGTCGACTCGGCCGAGCGCATCGCCATCGAGTTCCTCGTCGAGCAGGAGGCGAAGAAGGACGGCCTGTCGGAAGACGCCTGGGTCGAGCAGCGCCTCGAGACCGGCCTGCGCACCCCCTCGGAGGGAGAGCTGCAGGAGTTCTATTCGAGGGTGAAGAACAAGCTGCCCGACGACGCCAGCTTCGCCGAGGTGAAGCCGCAGCTCGTGCGGGCGCTCATGCGCGAGGCGAAGGTGAAGCGCGCGAGAGAGATGTTCGAAGAGCTGAAGCGCCGTGCCGGCTACGAGGTGTTGCTCGTGCAGCCCGATCGCCCACGCAAGACGGTCGACGCGAGCGGCCCCGGCAAGGGCCCGCCGAACGCGCGCGTCACCATCGTCGAGTTCGCCGACTTCCAGTGCCCGTACTGCTCGAAGGCCTCTGACATCGTGAAGAAGGTCGCTGCCGAGTACCCGGCCGACGTGCGCGTGGTCTTCCGCCACTTTCCGCTGGGCAATCACCCGCTGGCGCCAAAGGCGGCCGAAGCAAGCGCCTGCGCGGGTGAGCAGGGCCACTTCTGGGAGTACCACGATCACCTCTTCGCGAACCCGCGCGAACTCGACGAGACCTCGTTGAAGGCGCACGCGGTGACGCTCGGGCTCGACGTGAAGCCGTTCGTCGAGTGCCTCGAGTCGGGGCGCATGAAGGCGATGGTGGAGAAGGATCGGAAGGCGGGCGAGGCCCTGGGCATCAACGGCACGCCGGCCTTCTTCATCAACGGGCTGCCCATGGCGGGCGCTCAACCAGAAGAGGCGTTTCGCAAGGCCATCGATCGCGAGCTGGGTCGCTGACTCACCGACAGCCAAGCGCTTCGGCGAGCCCGGTCGCGCGCTCGAGTGAGACGCTGCGCGGCCGCACGTCGCGCCACGTCTGACGATGCCGCTGCAACGTCTCGCACGCGGCCGCTCGTTCACCGCGACGCGCCTGCACCTGGGCCAGCAACAGCCCGCTGCGTGGGTCGAGCAGGCTCCACGCGCATTGCGCCTCAGCCTGCGTCAGTATCCGCTCGGCTTCGTCGAGCGTGGTGCTTGCCATGACGAGCTGCCCGAGATCGGTGAGAAACGGGAGCCCGTGCGTCACCGAGGCCAGCGCGAGCGTGTCACGAGGCAGCGGCCGTCGGCCCCACGCCTCCATGCCTTCCGCCCCGAGCTCTGCCGTGCCTTGATCGAACGGGGCCCAGCCGATCACCCACAGCAGCGCCTCTTGCGCGACCGCGCTCGCGCCCAGCCGCTTTCGCCAGCTCGCGACCCAGGCCTTGCGCCTGGCCTCGTGCTCCGCCTGACCGAGCACGCCGTGCTGCCGCTGCAACATCCACAAGCGGGGCGTGGCGTCGAGGTGCAGGTGCGCGGGCGCCGGTGCGGTCGCCGTCATGGTGAGCGCCTGCCGAGCCACGTCGAGGGCCTCGTTCGTACGGCCAAGCTCGAGCAGCAGCCGAGCCCTGGCGGCTGCGTCGACGGTGGGCGCGATGTCGTCGATGGAGGGCTCGTCGGCCTGCAGCGCCGCGAGCTGCGCGTCGAGATCGTGCGCGGCGACCGCGGCGGCCTCGTCGATGGAGTCGCGCCAGATGGGCAGCAGCTGCTGGCGCATCAGGGTGCGCATCGCCTCGAGCGCGGCCGGGTCGGCGTTCGTGTGCAGCAGCGACGAGTAGCGGAAGTAGAGCAGGGACTTCGGCTTGAAGGCCTGGCTGGCGGCGAGCAGCGCCCGACCCAGCTCGTCCAGCTTCGCGCATTGGCCTTCGGCAGAGGCGAAGTCGCCGGCCTTCGTGAGGCACGCGACGTGGGCGGGGTTCTTCGCCAGGCACTGCGCGATCAAGCGGTGCGCCTCGGTGGTGTCGCCCTGCTCGTAGGCGTCGATCGCTTCGTTCGCCATGCCCGCGAGTGAGCCAGGGTCGATCTCGCGTTCGACCTTGAAGGCCAGGGTCGCGTCGTGGGTGCGCTTTGCGGTCATGTGCTCGACGCCGATGGCGTTCCAGATCTGCACGTCACGTGGCCGACGCTCGGCCAGCTGGAGCAGCCGTGCGAGCGCCTCGTCGTGCCGTGGTGGGTCGAGGAGCGACGGCTCGATGGCGTCGAGGAGCTCTTGATCGCGGAGGGTGAGGCGGCTGCGGTTCGTCAGCACCTGCTGCAAGAGCTCGCTGGCATCGGCGGGCCGGTTCGTCGACGCGAAGCCCTCGAGGTACAGCAGCTGAAACCGTGCCTCGACGAACCCGGGGTCGGCGGCCACCACCTCGCGCAGCGAGTTCTGTCTTCCCTGCATCGTCGAGTACGCGACCATCACGGCTCGCAGCGCCTGGGCGCTCTCGGGCGACGACGCGCCGTCGGTGGGAATGTCGGCCCACTGTCTGCGATCGGCGCCGAAGACCCACCAGAACCCGGCCACGGTGAGCGCCGCGATGAGCAGGGTCGTCAGGCCTGCGCGAACGCGTACGCGCAGACCGGGTCGGTCGATGAAGCTGGCGTCACGAATGGCGTTCACGAACGCCTCGCCCGACTGCAAGCGATCTTCAGGGCGGCGCGCGAAGACCTGGTGAAGCGCCTCGGGCCAGTGCGCCGAGAGGTCGGCTCTGAAGCCGCTCACGTCGGGCGGCGGTTGCGTCAGACGGGCCATGGCCTGCGCGATGGGCGTCGAGCCCTCGTACGGAAGGCGGCCGGTCAACAGCTCGAAGGTGACGATGCCGAGGGCATAGAGATCGCTGGCAGGCACGGCGTCGTGACCATCGACCTGCTCGGGCGCCATGTACGCGGGCGTACCCAGCAGACTGCCAGGTGCCTCGCTGATGCGCGGCCCGGGCTGAATCGCGCGGGCGATGCCGAAGTCGGTGATGACGACGCGCGGGTGTTCACCCGGCTCGAGGAACACGTTGGCGCTCTTGAAGTCACGATGAATGACGCCCGCGCGGTGGGCTGCATCGAGCCCTGCGGCCAGCTGCGCGACGATCTCCAGCACCTCGGCTTCGGGCAGCGGGCCCCGGTGGAGCAGCAGGTCGGCGAGCGTCACGCCCTGCAGCAGCTCCATGGTGAAGAAGAAGATCGGCTCTTCTTTCTGCGGCCGATGGGCACCGAACTCGTGAATGCGGCAGACGTTGCGGTGGGTGATGCGGCGGGCGAGCGTCACCTCGGACTTGAGCCGCGCGACGGCTTCGGCCGAGCTGTCACCCTTGAGCAGCTTGATCGCGACGGTCTCGTGCAGCAGCGCGTCTTCGGCTTCCCACACCTCACCCATGCCGCCCGCTGCGATGAAGCGCTTGAGCAGATACCGATCGGCGAGCACCTGGCCCAGCCTCACGCGGGAACGTCGCGAGGGGCCGTCTCCACTTCCGGCCAGCGTCGGCGCGAGCAGCTCAGGGTCTGTGGTCTGCCCCTCGGCCGAGGACATTCGCTTCGGGAGTCTGCATCACCTGCGCGTCGGGCTCAGTGGAAACCGATGGCGCTCGTGTGAGGGAACCGAACACCCGCGGCCACCAGGCCCGGGGCAGAAATGGCGCGAGCAGTTGACCGGGGTACGAGGTCGGCCACGACTCGGGAACCCCCAGCTCGTACGTCTCGTTGCCGCTCGCTCCGTGGTGATGCGTGCGGAAGAGGAAGTCGCACCAGGGAGACAGGTTGGCGAAGTTCGCCACCACGCCAGGGTGCTTGGCGTGGTGCCAGCGGTGCCATTGCGGCGAGCCGAAGAGGTACGCGAGCGGGCCCAGCGGCAGGCGCACGTTGGAGTGGATGAAGATCGCCCACAGCCCTCGAAACACGATGAAGGACGAGATCGTCGCGAAGTCGAAGCCCAGCGCAATACCGGGCAGGTTGATGAAGAGCTGCGTCAGCACACCATCGACGGGGTGCTCCCGATGCGCGGCGATCCAGTCGACGGTCTCCGACGTGTGATGCACGGCGTGAAAGCGCCACAGCAACTCGAAGCGGTGAGAGGCGCGGTGGAACCAGTAGACGCTCAGATCTCCGAGCAGCAGCGCCTCGAGCACCTGGAGTGCGAAGGGCTGCTGGTGCGCGAGCGCGCGGAACGAGGTGAGGGCGCTCGAGAGATCGGCCTGCTCACGAACGAACAGCAACACCGACAGGGCCACCGCGTTCCACAGCAGGTACTGACCGGTCAGGAACAGAAAGTCGGTGCCGACACGCGCCCGCAACCATCGCTGCCCTTCACGCGCAGGCCACGCCCACTCGAGTGGCCAGTAGACCGACGCGAGCACCACGACCGAGATCAGCCAGGCCTGAAGCGCGTTCATGGTTTCTGGGCTGGCGGTTGCTGAGGCGCCTGAGGCGGTGACTCTTCGCGGCGGAAGTCCATCGGCGGGGCCTTGGTCGTGCGCAGGTAGTCGATGCGAACCGGCGTGCCAGCATCGAGCGTCGTCTTCTTTGGCTTCGGCGCGGCGTTGGTCTGCGCGAGCGCGGCAGCACAGACGAAGCAGACCGCCATCACCACCGAAGCAAGCCTCAGTCCGCGTTTCATGGTGCGATTGAAAGCACGGCAGGGCCTTCGAGTTCCAATCTCAGAAGCCGCCGGCGTCGGGGCGAGTGTGCCGGCTGCTCGAGGGCGGCGTGCGTTGAATGCGCTCCGGGTCGAAGCCGGGCCCGAACTTGGAGCCGAAGAGCGTCACCACGCCCGTCGCCGTGCACACGAGCGCCGCGACGATCACGATCGCCCAGATGACAGTGGCGGCCTTGAGGAAAGGGGGCTTCGACGCGGGCTCGGTCATGTGTCGAGGTGATGCCACAGGCCGACCGATCGTGCGCGTGAGTCAGTTGCTGGCGAACACGAGAAGAATCGCGTCTGGGCCAGAACGCGCGCCTTGTTTCAATGGGCTGGAGCTGGCGTCTGACCTGCATCGCGGCCGGACATGGACGCGGCACGCATTCAACTCGAGGGCAAGCTGGAGCAGGTCGAGGCCGCTGTCGTGGCGCTGAAGCAGGTGAGTGCTTCGATTCGAGCCGAGACGATTCGGCCGCATGAACTCGCCAACCTCACGCCGCAGCTCGAGACCCTCGAGGCGTTGCTGCCGCAGCTTCGCAGGCGCCGGGACAGCGCCGAGGTCAACGGGGTGCTCGCCTCGGTTCGCAGCCAGACCGAGGCGCTCGTGCGAAACGCCGCCAGGCTGTGCCGAACCCTGGGCCTCGAGGCGCCGCGCTCGGTCCACGAGGTGCAACGGCTGCTGATGCCGCACGTTCCGATTCGGTTGAGCACGCGCCTGATCGCGCGTGGCTCGGAGCTCGTGTTGTTCGGGGCGATGTTCGTCTTCTCGATGTTCGTGACGGCGATGATCACCTTCGAGACGGGGCGAGCGCACGGCGCACCGATGCCGCCGATCTTCCTCATCGTGTGGCTGGTGCAGCTCGGTTTCCTCGCGGTGCGCTCGGTGCCAGTCGTGGTCTCGGCGAGCTCGCTGCGGCTGGGCCGCTTCGAGTGGCGCCTTCGTGAGCTGCGCAACGTGCACTTCGAGATTCCAGGCTGGGCGCAGCAGCGGGGGCAGCGGGTCGTGATCGTCGTGGAGACCACGCTCGGCCGCACGACACGCGTGAAGGTTCCGAACGCGGTCGACGGGCTGATGGCCGCGGTTCGAGCTGCTGGGGTTCCTGTCTCGCGCTCGGGCCTCACCTCGTGGTGGTCGCCGTGAGCGACGTGCGAATTGCGCTCGAGGGCCGCCTCGAGCAGGTCGAAGCAGCGGTCGAGAACATGCGCCGAGTCGGGGCGCTGATGCGGAACACACGCGTGGCACGGGAGGACCTGGAGCGAGTCGACCTGGCGCTACGAACGATCGCGGCGATGGTGCCTGCCACGCGGCGGTTTTCGACGAACCCAGAGGTCGTCGCCGCGTTTCGAGCCGTCGCCGCAGAGATGACGCAGCTTCTTCGCGGGGCACGGCGATTGTGTCGGCACCTCGATGTGCCCCTGCCACGCTCGCTGCACGAGGTTCGCGCAGCCCTCGGGCCTCACCTTCCAATTCACTTGTCCACGACCCTGGCCCGCACGCGCAGGGAGAAAGTCGGAGCGCTGCTGATTCCCGCGTTGCTGATCGGGGCGGCCGTTGTGATGCCTGCGGGCGTTCCCGTCTTGCCGTTGCTGATCGCAGCCCTGGCGTTGCTCGGCGTCTCGTTCGTGCACGGAACGAAGCGGGTCGTGGTGTCGGCGACGCGGTTGCGGCTGGGAGCGCGCTCGTGGGCGCTCGACGACCTCAGGCGAATCGTGATCGACGGGCCTTCGATGGTGGTGGCGACGATCGAGACGTCCGCTGGCACCACCTGCGAGGTGCTGCTCCCGGGCGCGGTTGACCCGCTGCTCGCGGCGCTCCGGACTTGCCGCGTTTCCGTGTCGGTGCGGGCCGAGGACCCATCGTGAAGCACGCAGACCGAATTCGCCGAGCGGAGATGACGCTGCAAGCGCTGCTCGAGCGCCTCGAGCGCGGCCGACTGTGGGCGAGCGATCTCGATCGGCTCT
Organism: Archangium sp.; assembly: GCA_016793585.1. Next base: position 6,879 of record JAEUJR010000431.1, on the reverse strand, counting down.
CGGCCTTTGCGTCGGTGCTCGACGACTTCAGGCCAGGCGATCCCGCATGGCCACTGCGGGAGCACTTCCTGGCCGCGGTTCGTGAGGTGCTGACGCTTCTCCGCGATGCGACGAGGGTGGAGTCGGTCGCCAGCGCCGTGGCCACGCTCCGAGCCCACGTCCCCATCTACGTCTCGCGCAGCCGCGACCTTCGACCGATCGGCGTCGCGATTGCGATCACGCTCGTGGTGGTGATGGCGGTCACCCGGGCTCCCGTGTGCGCCATCTTCTGCTTCGTGCCCGCGCTCTTCTTCCTTCGGATGCCGCCCGTCGCCGTCTCACGCGAAATGGTGGTGCTGTCGGGTCGCGCCATCGCGCCCCGGGAGATCGCCGGCATCACCATCTCGTTCAACGCGCACTTCACCTTTCTCGTCTTGCGCAGCGGCGCCCGAGAGTCGATCGGTCAGGGCGAGTTCGTTCAGGCGCTTCGCGAGATTGGTGTCGAACGAATCTGATCAGGCCTCGACGTCGAAGAGCACCTTGCCGACGTTCTTGCGCCCCTGCACATGCGCGTGCGCTTCCCCCGCCTTCGACATGGGGAACACGCGATCGACGTGAGGCTTGATCTGCCCGCGCTCGTACATCGCGAGCAGCGCGTCGAGGTGCGACCCCATGAGCGCGCCTTCGTGCCAGAGGTGCCCCAGGTTGATGCCGATGACGCCCTTGTTGAGGTCCATCAACTGCATGGGGCTCCACTTGCGCATCGACAGGAACTCCTTCGCGACGTGCAGCAGGCTGCGTTTCTCGCCGTCGATCATGTTCGCCCAGCCGAACGCGTAGAGCGTGCCGCCAGATCGCAAGGCCGACACACCGCGCTCCCAGTCTTTGCCGCCGAGCGCGTCGAGAATGCGATCGGCGCCGCGCTTGTCGGTGAGCCGCATCGTCTCTGCGACGTAGTCCTGGGTGCGGTAGTCGATGGGGTGGTGCAGGCCTTGCTTGCGAAGGACCTCGTGTTTGCCCGCAGACGAGGTGCCGAGCATCGTCACGTTCTCGACGGTCTTGCACAGCTGAATCGCCGCGAGGCCGACGCCCCCGGCGGCCATGTGAATCAGCACCGTCATTCCCGGCCGAATGGGCGCGGTCCAGAACAGCATCTGGTACGCCGTGAGGTAGTTGACGGGCAGGGCGGCGGCCTCGTCGAAGCTCATCGCGTCGGGAATGCGGCGGGCCTGTGACGCCGGCACGCAGATCATCGTCGCCTGGCCACCGAAGCGGCACATCGAGGTGACGCGGTCGCCGTCTTGGAGTGACGTGACGCCAGCGCCAACGCCATCGACGACGCCTGACACTTCGTAGCCCATCACCATGGGGAACTTCGGAGCGTCGGGGTACAGACCCACGCGCGCCGAGATGTCGGCGAAGTTGAGGCCGGCGCGTTTCACCCGTACGCGCACCTCGCCCGCACCCGGTGTGAGATCGGGTCGCTCTTCGACGACGAGAACTTCGGGTCCCCCAGCCTTCCGGTTCACCAGTGCGCGCATGGGGCCCGTATACTGAGAAACGTGAAGGCGCTCGCCCCCGGGTTTCTGATTGCCATGCCCCAGATGCAGGACCCGAACTTCTCGAAGACCGTGGTGTTGATGCTCGAGCACAACGACGAGGGGTCGATGGGCCTCATCATCAACCGCACGGCCGAGCTGACGTTCGCCGACCTCGGCAAGTCGCAGTCGCTCGAGATCGCCACCGTTCGTGAAGACGACGCGATCTTCGTCGGTGGCCCCGTCGAGCCCTACCGCGGCTTCGTGCTGCACGATCGCGACTCCATCGGCGAGCGTGCGCCGCTGCTTCCAGGCCTGTTCCTCTCGGTGACGACCGACGCCCTCGAGCCGCTCCTGCGCGACCCGGCGACCAAGCTGCGCTTCTGCCTCGGCTATTCGGGCTGGGGGCCGGGGCAGCTCGAGAAGGAGATCGCCCAGGGCAGCTGGCTGTTCACCGAGGCCCAGACCGGCCCCGTGTTGCACACCGAGCCCGAGCACATCTGGAGTGAGGTCATTAAGAGCATGGGCGTCGACCCCGCCATGTTGATCACCACCGGAGGCATCAACTGATGTTGGACCCGCAGGTATTGAAGGCGCGCCTCGAGCAGGCGCTGGCTGGAGCGATCGTCGAGATCCGTGACACCACGGGCACTGGCGATCACTTCGAAGCGCGCGTGGTGAGCCCGACGTTCGTGGGGCTGTCGATGGTGCAGCAGCACCAGCAGGTCTACGCCCCGCTTCAAGACGTGTTGGCCACTGGCGAGCTGCACGCCCTGGCCCTCAAGACGTACACCCCCGAGCAGTGGAGCAAGGTGAAGCGATGATCGACGAAGCGTTGAAGGCCCGGTTCGACAAAGAGATCTCCGAGAACCCCATCGTGATCTACATGAAGGGCAACGTGCTCTTCCCGCAGTGCGGCTTCTCGGCCCGCGCGGTGCAACTGCTGCAACCGTTCGGCAAGATCTACGCGGTCGACGTACTGAAAGAGCCCGCGGTTCGCGACGGCATCAAGGTGTATTCGAATTGGCCGACGATTCCGCAGGTGTACATCAAAGGAAAGTTCGTCGGCGGCAGCGACATCGTCGCCGATCTCGCCGAGCGCGGTGAGCTCGAAGCGCTCGTGAAGGGCTGAGCCGCGCACGTGGACGACGAGAAGCAGCGCCGCATCGTCGAAGCGCGCCTCAAGCTGCGCGAGCGGCACCTGGGCAAGATTCGCGACTCCGCGTCGATGAGTGACCCGCGGCCGATGGGCACCGGAGCGCCGAACCGTCACGGCATGCCCAAGCTACCGCCCGGCCAGCACCAGACGAAGAGCTGGCCGGTGCTCGACCTGGGCGTGAAGCCAAACGTCACGCCCTCGACGTGGAAGCTGACCATCGACGGCGCGGTGGAAGAGCCGGTCACGCTCGACTGGGCGACCTTCATGGCGTTGCCCCAGACCGAAGACGTCTCGGACTTCCACTGCGTCACCACCTGGAGCCTGATGGACTCGAAGTGGAGAGGCGTTCAGGCCTCGACGGTGTTGGCGCTCGCCCGGCCGCTCGAGTCGGCGCAGTACGCGATGATTCACGCCTTCGACGAGTACACCACGAACGTCGCGCTGTACGAGCTGCTCAAAGACGACGTGCTGCTGGTGCACACCTGGAATGATCAGCCGCTGCCGCGTGATCATGGCGGGCCGGTGCGCCTCATCACCCCGCAGCTCTACGCGTGGAAGGGCGCGAAGTGGATCAGCCGAATCGAGTTGCTGAAACAGAACAAGCTGGGATTCTGGGAAGACCGTGGCTACTCCGACACCGCCCACCCCTGGCGAGACGATCGCTACAGCTGAGCCTGCCGCCACCGGCCCCTGGGCCAGCTTCAAGGCCTTCAAAGAGCAGCATCACATCGCGTTCGAGGTCGGCTTCTTCTTCGCCGGGTTCCTCTTCGACGTGGTGCTGCTGCATCGCATCGACTCGACGCCGCTGCTGATTCACCAGGCCTGCTACCTGGTGCTCTCGGCGTTGCTGATCTTCGTCGACCACCGCCTGCACGTGAGCGGCAAGGAGCCCGAGGGGTTTCTCGGAAAGCTCGCGAGCTTCCGCCTGTGGGTGATGCACTTCTTCCTCGGCACGCTGCTCAACGCGTTCATGGTCTTCTATTTCCGCGCGTCGAGCGGAGTGCTCTCGTTCATCTTCCTCGTCGCGCTCGCCGGACTCATCGTCGCCAACGAGCTGCCGCGGTTTCGTCAGCAGGGCCCAGTCGTGCGCGTGGCGATGCTGTCGTTCGCCACCACCTCGTTCCTCGCGTACCTGCTGCCCGTGATCGTCGGAGAGCTCTCGAGCTGGCAGTACTACGTGTCGATTCTCATCGGCGCGGGCGTGACGTTCGGGTTGTGGAAGGTGTTCACCCGGTTCACCCACGACCCGAACTGGACGTTCAAGCGTGCGGTCGTGCCCGGGCTCGTGGTGCAGGCCACGCTGCTCGTCTTCTACGTGCTCGGCGCGATCCCCCCGGTGCCGCTGTCGCTCAAACACATCGATGTCTACGCCAGCATTTCACCGACGAAGGACGAGAGCGGTGTTCATTATCAACTGGCCTACCAACCCGCGCCGTCGTGGCAGGTCTGGCGCAAACACTCGTCGGTCTTCATCGCCTCACCGACCGGCGTGTGTCTCAAGCGCAAGGAGCACTACGCGCCGTCGGACATCGCCTGTGAGAACGACGAGCCGTGCAAGGGGTTGGGGTACGTCTGTTCTGCGAAGCGGGCGTGGGTGTTCACCCGAATCTTCGCGCCCGCGAAGTTCCGCGATCAGGTGAAGTTCGCCTGGGAGATGGATGACCCGAAGAAGGGGTGGACGGAGCGGGGCGCTCCCTTCGCTGCGGGCCTGAGCGGCGGCAACGAAGAGGGGTATCGAACGTTCGCGTACACCACCATCAGCGAGGCGACTGCCTATCGTGTGCGGGTCTTGACCGAAGACGGCCGTGAGATTGGGCGGCTCACCTTCGACGCGAAGCTGGGCGATCAGCCTGCGACGAGCATCGAGACCGACTAACGCTTCTTCCAGGTGGCCTTCATCCACCCCTCGACCGCGCTCGCCTCACTCGGAATCGAGGCCGAGAGGTTCTTCATGCCCGTCTCGGTGACGAGCACGTCGTCTTCGATGCGAACGCCGATGCCGCGGAACTTCGCCGGCACGGTGAGGTCGTCGAGCTGGAAGTAGAGACCGGGCTCGACCGTGAGCACCATGCCGGGCACGAGCTTGCCGTAGCGATACACCTGCTCTCGCGCCTTCGCACAGTCATGCACATCGAGGCCGAGCATGTGGCTGACGTTGTGGAGCGACCAGCGCTTGAAGAAGAGGTGTTCTGGTTTGAGCGCCTCTTCGACGGGCATGGGCAGAATGCCGAGGTCTTTGAGCCCCTGCGCGAGCACCTTCGAGGCCGCGAGGTTGGGGGCCATGAAGTCGTTGCCCGGCTTCACCTCTTTCAGCGCCGCCTGCTGCGCGTTCCAGACGAGCTCGTAGATGGTTCGCTGCGCGCTCGAGAGCTTCCCCGAGATGGGCAGCGTGCGCGTGATGTCTGCGGTGTACAGCGCATGGCCCTCGATGCCGGCGTCGACGAGCAGCAGGTCTTTCTTCTTCAGGGTGCCGTGGTTCCGAGTCCAGTGGAGGATGCAGGCGTTGGCCCCGCTCGCCGCGATGGTTCCGTAGCCCACGTCCTGCCCCTCGACGCGGGCGCGCAGGTTGAACGTGCCCTCGACTTCGCGCTCGCTCTTCGCCTTTGGCAGCGTGCGAATGATGTCTTCGAAGCCGCGCTTCGTGGCGTCGATGACCTTCTTGAGCTCTTTGATCTCGAGGGCGTCTTTGACGAGCCGTTGCTCCGAGAGCGCCGTCGCGAGCTCGTCGTCGGGTTTGCCTTCGTCGCGCTTCGCGATCGTCGCGTCGACCAGCGCCGAGTAGCCACGGAGCACCCGCGCGCGCGAGTGCTGGCCAAGGAACGCCTTCAGCCCGTCGAGCGGGAGGGCCGCGTCGACTCCGTAGTGCGCGCGGCTCTGTTCGACCCCCAGGCGCGCGCCCACCCACAGCTCGCCCTTCTTGCGGTCGGTGTAGAAGGTCTCGCTCGCGCGGCCCGGGTTGGGCTCGACGAAGAGCTGCGCGTCGTGGCCACCCTCACGCGGCGTCATCACCAGCACGCAGTCAGGCTCGGTGTTGCCGGTCAGGTAGAAGAAGTCGGAGCCCGGGCGAAAGCGGTAGTAGGTGTCGTTTGCGCGCACCTTCTCGTGGCCAGTGGGAATGACGAGCGTCTCACCCGGAAAGCGCGCCGAGAGCGCTGCCCGCCGTCGAGCGTGAAAGTCGGCCGCTGGAATGGCCTTTGGCAGCGGCTTCGATTGGGGTTTCCACTCCGTCATCATGAAGCGAACGAGGGCCTCGGGGTTGTTCGGGTCCTTCGGCTTCTCGGCGGGCTTCTGGTCGTTCTGGAAGGTCATGGCGTTTCCATCGTGAGCGTGGGGCGCAGGGCAGACAGTACCGCGGGAATCGCGACCTCGCCGCGCAGCACGCGAGGGCCGAGGGAGATCGGCGCGAAGCCGTGGCGGGCGAGCAGATCGACCTCGAAGGGAACCCAGCCGCCATCGGGGCCGATGGCCACCACGAGGCGGCGATCGGCGGGCATCGCGTGCGCCACGACGACGGCGGTGGGGTGGGGCACGAAGCGGAGCGCGCCAGCGGGCGCCCAGGTCGGCAGTTCGTCTTCGACGAAGGGCTTGAAGCGTTCACGAACCTCGATGCGCGGTGGAAGCGTGTCTTTGGCCTGTTCGAGGCCGAGATCGATCAGCGCGTCGAGCGCCTCGGTGGTGAGCACCTTCGCGTCGAAGTAGCTCTTCTCGACCCGCGCGGCGTTGATGAGCACGACGCGATCGACGCCGAGCGAGGCGATGGCAGGAATGACGCGCTTGAGCGCCTTCGGCCGGGGAATGGCAATGATGAGATCGATGCCGGGCCGTGGGGGCGGCGGCTCGGTGGCGGTGATCTGCAGGGTCAGCTCGCTCTTCGATTGAGCGGTGACGAGCGCCGTGCCGAGGGCTCCGCCACGAATGCCGACTCGCAGTGTGTCACCGTCGGAGACTCGTAAGACCTCCCGCGCGTGCACGAGGCGCCGGTCGCGCAGCACCGCGACGCCAGACGCGTCGACTTCACCTGGCTGAAGGAGGAGCAGATTCACGGAGCCCCGATGGGGAGGCTGATTCTATGCCGCACGCTCACCCGCCTTGCACCGATTCTCCGGGCACGGCACAAGGCCGCCGACGATGGAAGCACCTGCCGCCGACGCCTACCGCGAACTGTGCCTGCGTTGCCGGCGCCCCAAGCTCGTCTGCTGGTGC
>JAEUJR010000394.1 GCA_016793585.1 Archangium sp. | reverse complement strand
GACGTCGTGCACCGCGACGGCAACGAGCTGCACCACGTACACGAGCATCAACCCGCTCCCAACGGCCTCGAGCCCCGTGCAGAACCACATCGCCGCCCTGTGGGACGACGCCCAGATCGGCGCGAACACCCAGATCCGCGTGCTCAGCACGCCGGCGAAGGTGACGGTGGAGTGGGTGAGCCTCGAGGACTTCAGCATCAGCAGCCCGGCGTGGACGGCCACGTTCCAGATCGCCCTCGAGCCGAGCGGCAACTTCTCGATTCACTATGGGCCGATCACCGGCACCGCCTCGTTCATGGCGGGCTACCAGGCCGGCACCCTGGGCTACGCAGTGCTGGGCACGGGGTGTCTTCCGACGGCGCAGGCCAGCTGCTGTGGCTCGGCGTCGAACACGGCGCGTTGCGGCAGCCAGTACGCAGCCGACGTGCTCATCTCGACCGAGCCTCCCCTGAGCCCCGATCTGATCGCCTCGTCGGTTCGCGTCTCGAACTTCCAGACGATTCAGCCTTCGAACGACCTCTCGATGACGGTCACGGTTCGTGCGGCCAACTACAGCCGGTCGGCGGCGAACAACTGGGCCTGGCGCGCCTTCCTCTCGCCTGACCCGCTGCGTGATCCCTCTGACGGTGGCCCGGGCCTGGCCGACGGCGGCACCGGCGCGAACGACATTCCGCTCGACCCTGAGACTGGTGGCAACTCGCTCTCACCCCAGGGAACCCAGGACTTCAGCGCCGTCGTGACCACGTCCAGCCCTCCGCCTCCGGGCGACTATTACGTGATCGTCGAGCTCGACACCCAGAACGCGGTCGCCGAGGTCTCCGAGGTGAACAACATCGCCGTGCTGCCCTACGCGATCACCGGCGGCGTCGACCTGGTGTCGACCAACGTCACGGGCGTGGCCACCAGCGGCCCTGACTCGGTCGACCCCGTTCGGCTGCAGTACTTCAACCGCGGCGGTTCGTCGGCAGGCACCATCAACTACCGCGTGATGTTGGCGGCGTCGCGCGACGCGGGCCTCGTCACCTTCGCCGACGGCGGCTCGATCGATCTGCTGCCCGATGGCGGCGAGGGCCCCGGCCCCGTCGGCCTGCCCGTCATTCATCGCGGCACCCGCGCGGTGTCGGGCGGTGAGACCGTCGACGAGACCATCAACGTCACGATGCCCTTCGATGCTCCGCAGGGTGACTTCTTCTACGTGTTGCAGCTCGACCCCGCTGGCCAGATCACCGAGGCGTCTGAGCGCAACAACCTCGTGTTCTCGACCGGCAAGGTCACCATCAAGCGCGCCGACTTGATCCTCGAGGCCATCGACATCATCGATCAGACGACGCGTGTGCCCGTGCGCAACGTGCTCTTCGGCGAGCAGTACAAGGCGGTCGTGCGCTTCCGCAACCAGGGGGGCGGCGCGGCTCGGAACTACCGCATCGGCATCGTGCTCTCGACCGACAGCACGCTCTCTCTGCTGTCCGACCAGATCCTCGCGGAGCAGGTCGTCGCCCAGACGCTCGCCTCTGACGGCTCGACCACGCTCGAGATCCCCTTCACTCTGCCGGTCACCGACCGGGCCGACGCTGGCCTGCCGACGGGCAACTACTTCGTCTTCGTCTCGCTCGACATGCTCGGCGCCGTCATCGAGTCGAACAAGGGCAACAACTCGGGCAACATCGGGCCCGTTCGTGGGCAGTCGCCGGCCGCCGACTATGCGATCTCGGCGCTGCAGGCTCCCGCGAGCGCAGGCATCGGCGAGGTGATTCCCGTGTTCCGCACGGTGCGCAACATCGGCAACCGCGCGGCGGCCAGCGTGCCGTACCGTTACTTCGCGTCGGCCAACACCATCGTCACCCCCAACGACGTGCCCCTCGAGATTCAGCTCTCCGACGGTGGCGTCGCCGTCGAAGGCCAGCTGCAGCTGGCGAGCGGGTCGGCCGATTCGCGCACCGAGCTCGTCAAGCTGCCCACCACCATGCCGCCTGGCAGCTACTACGTGGGCTGCCTCGTCGACCCGGCCAACACGATCACCGAGCTCAGCAAGACGAACAACGCGTTCTCGTCGAACGTCGTGCAGGTGGTGCAGTCGTCACTGCGCATCGTCGACGTGCAGCTGCCTGACGCCACGGTCGGCCGCTCGTACTTCTATCGGCTGAGCGCGACCGGCGAGAACGGCACCTCGATGTGGAGCGTCGACACCGCGCAGGGCGCGCTGCCTCCAGGCGTCACGCTCAGCGCCGATGGCGAGCTGCAGGGCACTCCTTCTGGCGTCGGCGGCACTGGCGTGCGCGCCTTCACCGTGAACGTGTCGAACAACGGCCGGGTGGCGACGGGCCGGCTGGTGATGCGGGTGCTGCCCGCGACCTCGCAGGTCGAGATCACCACCGCTTCGATTCCCGCGATCGTCAACAGCCCCTCGGCGACCCTCAACTTCCCGCTGGGCGCGGCCGGTGGCTCGAGGCCGTATTCGTGGCGCGTCGCTTCGGGCTCGCTGCCTGCCGGCCTCACCTTCAGCGTCGACGGTGTTCTCGGCGGAGCGCCGCGCGCAGGCACGCCCGACGGCGTCACCCGCGTGACGTTCGAGGTGCGCGACGCGACGGGCGGCTTCAACCGAAGAGAGCTGCAGCTGCGCCTCGTCGCAGCCGGCTCCATCGTCATCAAGACGGCCCGTCTCCCCGACGCCATCACCGGTCAGGACTACATGCCGACCGAGATCGCCGTTCAGAACGCCGACGGGAGCGCGCTGGCGCGGCCGATCGTCTTCTCAGTCAGCGGAAACCTGCCGCCCGGCCTCGTCTCGCAAGAAGAGTTCGGCGTCTTCACGATTTCTGGCCGCCCGACCCGCGCGGGCACCTTCACCTTCACCATCTCGGTCGAGGACGCCCGTGGCCGGAGCGACACCCTCGACTACACCGTGACCGTGTACACGAACCGCTTCCGCATCGTTGCCTCCAACCTTCCGCAGCTTCTTCGTCCCAACGAGGCGGTGAACGCCTCCTTCGCTACCCAGCCCTCGGGAACCGTCACCTGGTCGATCGCCTCGGGCCGGCTGCCGCCGGGCATCACGCTGGGCGCTGACGGCACGCTGACGGGCACGGTCGAGAACCTCGACGCGGCCATCGGCACCTTCACCTTCGTCGTCGAAGCGAAGGACAACGCGGGCGCCAACGGCCTGGCGCCGTACGCCCTCGTCGTCGAGCGCGTTCCGGCCCGCATGGGCTGCAGCACCACCGACGCCGGCCCGATCGGCCTGCTCGCGCTCGCGCTCCTCGGGTTGCTCCGTCGTTCGCGTCGGCGCGCAGCGCCACTGCTCGCCGCGGCCGCCGTCGCCGTACCGGTGGTCGGCCTCGCCCAGTCGTACCAGGCGTCGCCGCCGGCCCCCCTCCCGTACCAGTCGCTGCCCGCGGCCCGTACGGTGGTTGCGCCGAGCACGCTCGCAGGTGCGCGCGTGGCGCTGCCGTTTGCGTTCAAGTTCTACAACCAGATGTACACGGAAGTGTCGATGTCGCGGTACGGGTACCTCGCGTTGGCCGGCTCCGACGACGCCGACTCGTTCAACACGACCATTCCGCACAACTCGTCGTTTTCTCCGTCGACCATCATCGCGCCGTGGTGGGAGAGCCTCGCGGTTCCCACCGGCACGTCGGCCAACTTCGCCTGGCAGGTGACGGGGAGCGCGCCGAACCGTGTCGTCATCTTCGAGTGGCGTGACATGGGCACCGCAACCACCACGCCCGCCGCCCAGCGCTTCTCCTTCCAGGCGCAGCTCTTCGAGACCACCAACCAGGTTCGCTTCAGCTACGGCGCCACCACGCCGCCCAGCACCTCTGCGTCGGTGGGCATCATGGGCACGGTGGGGAGCGGCATTGCCGGGCTGCCCTGCACGGCGACCTCGAACTGCTCGAGCACCGACTGGCCCACGAGCCAGGCCGTCGACTTCTTCCTGCCAGCCGATCTGCGCATCACGCGGCTCGCGGTCGATCAGACGGGGTACTCGGGCGTGCGCTACGGCGCGACGGCCTTCGTGCGCAACGAGGGCGGTCGGGTGGCGAACAACGTGACGGTGCGCTTCTACCTCTCGACCGATGCGATTCTGCAGACGGCCACCGACACGCTCATCGGCGATGCGATGTCGGCGATGATTCCGGTCGGCGACGAGTTCGCGGTGACCTTCCCCGGCAATCTCCCGTCGACGGTGACGGCAGGCAACTTCTTCGTGTTGGCGGTGGTCGACCCGTCGAACTCCGTTCCCGAGATCGACGAGAACAACAACCTCAGCCCGCCCGCCACCATGGTGGTCGGCGCGCCGCGCGGCGACGTGACGGCGACGGGCGTGACGGCTCCGGCGACGGCGACCCCCGGCGCGATGGTCTCTGTCGGCCGCACCCTCTCGAACCTCGGCAACGCGGCCGTCGGCGCCTTCAAGTACACGGTGCTCCTCTCGGACAACAACGTCATCAGCATCTCCGATCGCGCGCTCACCCCGGTCGGCAACTCCACCGGCCTCACGCCCGGTCAGGTCGACACCGCGAACGAGATGGTGGCGCTGCCTGCCAACCTCACCGCGGGCACCTACTGGATCGGCGTCTGCGCGAACTTCGACGGGGCCAACGCCACGGCCGCGTTCGCCATCGACGAGATCTCGGTGGTCAACAACTGCGCGGTTGCCGCAGCGGGAACCGTCGTCTCGACTGGCGCGCTCTCGGTGCTCACCAACAGCCTGCCAGCTGCCACCCAGTACGCGCCGTACGGCTTGCGTCTGCGGGCGACGGGGGGCTCAGGCGCAGTGACGTGGACCGTCAGCGCGGGCGCCTTGCCTGCAGGCATGTCGCTGTCGGCCGACGGAACGCTGTCGGGAGCGCCGGCCCGCACTGGCGCCTTCGCGTTCGAAGTGACTGCCTCGTCGGGCGCTGCGACCGCCACCCAGATGCTGAGCATGATGGTGGGCGCAGGCTCGCTGCCGCTGGTGATCGTCGATCAGGATCTTCCCGGAGCCGAGTTCGGCCGCGCCTACAGCGCCTCGCTGATCGCGGTGGGTGGCAAGCCGCCGTACCAGTGGGCGCTCCGCCCGAACGCGGTGCTCCCCGACGGCCTCGCCCTCTCGGGTGATGGCTTCCTCGAAGGGCGCGCCACGGAGTCGGGAGAGAAGGTCTTCGAAGTCGAGGTGACCGACTCGGCGAGCGCGAAGGTGGCCCGCGAACTCAAGGTTCGAGTCGTCAACCCGACGACGCTGAGCATCGGCACCACTGCCCTCGTGCGTGGCGTGCTTCGCCAGAGCTACCTGCAGCGCCTCGTCGTCGTGGGTGGCCGCGCGCCGTACCAGTGGTCGGTGACGCGCTTCCAGCAGCTGCCCCAGAACCCGACCGAGTCGCCCGGTGCGGTGCAGATGGGCCTGCCCGAGAACTTCGGGCTCACCATTCAAGACGGCGTCAACGAAGACTTCCTCTCGGGTACGCCGAAGCAGGCAGGCCTGTTCTCGCTGACGCTGAAGGTGGTCGACGGTGCAGGCACGGAGGACTCGGTCTCGGTGACGCTGCTCGTGGGCTATGTCGAGGCGCTCGCCATCACCACCACCATTCTGCCCGACGCCTTCGTGAACCAGAGCTACGCGGTGAAGCTGTCGCACAACGGTGGGCGCGACGCCGTGGTGACGTACACGTTGCCCTGCGTTCGCCAGGCGACCCGCGCCGATCAGTTCGACTGCGTCGCCACCGATGCGACGCAGACACTGCCCACCGGCCTCAGCATGGGCTCCGACGGCTCCATTCTCGGCATTCCGAACGCCGAGCCTGGCACCTACACCTTCCTCGTGAAGGTGGCCGACGAGGGTGGCCGGCAGGACGTTCGCGGCCTGTCGATTCGCCTGCAGCCCGACTTCGCCGCCAGCCAGAGCAGCGGTGGTTGCTCCACCGGCACGGGCCTGAGCTCGGTTGCGGTTGGAGTTCTGGCTGGTCTGTTCCTGATGCGTCGCCGCCGCGCCTGAGCGCGTGTCGCCGGCTGAACCTGGTAACCGTTTTCTGCTGACGAGGTCATTGTGAGGATCTGGAAGAACGTGGTGTGGGCGGCTCTCGCGGCGCTGGCGACGGGCACGGTGACTGCCTCGTGCGGCGGCGGAACGAAGAACCTGTGCGTCGACCGCAACGTGCAGTGCGAGTCGCCCCTGGCGTGCGACCCCAGCGACGGCGCGTGCAAGTGCGGCGGCCGCGGGGGCGTCATCTGCCCCGAGGGCTTCGTGTGCGACCCCGTGGCGAACACCTGCCAGTCGACCAAGTGCGCCCGGGTCGATTGCTCCGACAAGTTCGGCACCAGCTGTGACGTGCTCGATGGCCAGTGCAAGTGTGGCGGCACGGGCGGTCTGGTCTGCGGGGCCAATGAGCAGTGCAACCCCCTCACGAAGGCCTGCGCGCCCTCGATCGACTGCCGTGCTCGCGGGTGCAACCGCAACGAGAGCTGCGATCAGAGCACGGGCCGCTGCCTCTGCGGCACGGGCACCTGCGACGCGACTCAGAGCTGCTCGATCACCAGCTCCGACGGCTCACGCATGTGCGTGGCCAACGTCTGCAAGGGCGTCGCGTGCACCGGCGCGAACCTGTGCGACAGCGCAGACGGCTTCTGCAAGTGCAACGGTGTCGTCTGCCAGAGCGGCGAGGCCTGCGCCTGCCCGGCCGGCAGCGACGGCGGCACCTGTGCCGCGACGGCTCGATCGTGCCGCGCCGGCACCGCGTGTCTTGGCGTGACATGCAGCAACGGCACGACGTGTGACCCTGTCGATGGCGTCTGCAAGTGCGGTGGCCCCGGTGGCCCCGTCTGCGCCGCCAACCAGATCTGCTCGCTCGGCCCGCCGCCGAAGTGTCAGGGCGGTGCGCAGTGCACCCAGCCCGACGGCGGTCCCCGTTCGTGCCCCTCGGGCACCAGCTGCGACCCCGAAGACGGCGTTTGCAAGTGTGGTGGCCGCGGCGGAGTCGTTTGTGCGCCCATGGGCGGCGCCGATGGTGGCTCGATGGATCCGGCCGAGGTATGCGTGCAGAACCCCAACCAGCAGTCCTGCCGCCGCCCCTGCGACATTCGCAGCCCCGACTGCCCGGCGGGCACGTACTGCTACTTCGACTCGTCTGCGACGACGCCGGTGGCCTACTGCGCCGCTCCGACGGGCAGCCAGACCGAGCTCAACGCCTGCAACTCGGCCACGGTCTGCTTCTCGACGTCTCCTGCCGCGCGGTCGTTGCACTGCAACGGCCTCGCCCTGGGCACGACCGGCCTCTGCCGGGCGTACTGCGACGTGATGGCTGGCAACGCCGGCTGTCTGCAGGTGCCCGTCGCCCAGCGTTGTCTGCAGATCACGGGCGCTCCCGTGGGCTACGGGTACTGCCAGCCCTGACGGTTCCACCCAGCGCAGGTCACCGACGCGCCACCGGTCTGCACGACGGTGGCGCGTGGTGTTTTGGGGTTCACCGCGGCCATTGCAACCGGCGCGGGCGTGATATTGATTCTTGAGTCAATCATCGACCGCCGGCGGTGTGCGCCGGCTTCCCGGAGACACTCCATGCCGAACTTCTTCACTCCCGAGCACGAAGCCTTCCGTAAGTCCGTTCAGCAGTGGGTCGAGAAGGAGCTCGCGCCTCACGCCCTCGAGTGGGACCGCGCAGGCATCTTCCCGCGGGAGGTCTTCAA
>JAEUJR010000351.1 GCA_016793585.1 Archangium sp. | reverse complement strand
AGCTCGCCGCGCTGAACGGAGCCGCCTGGGATGAGGTGACGCGCTCACGTGGGCTCATGCTCTCTCGTCGCTACCTCGAAGCGCTCGAGTCAGCCCGCACGCCGAACGTCGAACACCGCTACGCGCTCGGCTTCGACGGCGGGCGCCCCGTGCTCGCGATGGCCATGCAGATTCTCGACGTGAGCATCGACCGCCTGCGCCCCGCCGCGAAGCACGTCATCGAAGGCCTCGACACCGACGCGCTCGAGCAGTCGGTGCGGCAGCGCGTGCTCGTCTGCGGCAACCTGCTCTCGGCGGGACTCGATGGCGTCGCGTTCGCCGAGGGCCTCGACGAAGACCTCGGGTGGCGCGCCGTGGGCGAGGTGCTCTACCGCGTACGTCGGGCCGAGAAGCTCAACGGCCACACGAACCTGGTCGTGGTGAAAGACCTCTCGCCGTCACAGCGCAGCTCGAGCCGCACCCTCGAAGGGCTCGCCTACCGCCCGATGGACGGCGGCGCGACCATGGTGCTCACGCTCGAGCCCGAATGGGCGAAACACGACGACTACCTCGCGAGCATGCTCTCGAAGTACCGCAGCGCCGTGAAGCGCAAGGTCTACGCGCCCATCACCGACTCTGGCTGTCGCGTCGTTCGCCTCACGCCCGACGAGGTGCAGCGGCACGCGGAGCGGTTGCAGTCGCTCCACCTCGCCGTGCAGGACAACGCGAACGTTCGGCCCGTGACCGTGTCGAGTGACTACTGGCCCGCGATGGCGAAGCTCGAAGACTCGTGCGTGTTCAACGCGGTGATGCGTGGTGACGAGGTGCTCGGGTTTCTGCTGGTGCAGGTCGATGGTGACGAAGCGCACGCCGCGCAGATTGGCTTCGACCGCGAAGCCGCGAGAGAGCTGCCGCTCTACCTGCGGCTGCTGCACACGGCCGTCGAGGTCGGGCTCGCGCGAAGGTGCCGCCGGGTCGTGCTGGGCCGCACGGCGCTCGAGCCGAAGGCGCGCATGGGCGCGAAGCCCGTCGACACGTTCATGTGGGTTCGTCATCGCGTGCCCGTGGTGAACGCGCTCACGCGTGGCCTCGTCGACCTCGTTCGTCATCAGCCCGCGCCCGACATCGACCCGTTCAAGCGGGCCGACCCGTCACCGGCCTGACGTCAGACGCGTGACACACGCCGCCCACCTTCCGGAATTCCGGGAGCGGCCCTGCTCTTGCTCAGCGCATCGGCACGGGAGGCGTCATGCACAAGGGTCTGTCACTCACGGTGTTGGTGCTGTTGGGCTGCGGGGCCGAGGTGTCGGTGCCTGAGGCGCTCAAACAAGCGGCTCCATCGGCTCCGGCCGAGTGCCATGTCTTCACGGGTGCGGGCTCGGTGGTTCCTGAGGCGTTGCCGCCCGAGAAGAAGCCGTCGCGCTGTGATGACCCCGCGCTGCAGGGCGAGCTCGTCGCGAGCCCCGTTCCCACGTCACTCGCCATCAGCGGGAGCGGCTTCTTCGTGCTCGAGACCTCGCGAGGGTTGCGCTTCACGCGGTGGGGCGAGTTCTCGATCGACCCGGACGGCTTCTTCGTGACGAACAACGGGCATCGCGTGCAGGGCCTGAACGCCGAGAAGCAGCTGAAGCCGCTTCGCGTTCGAAACGTGCATCTGCTGGCCGAGGCCACCACGAGCGTGACGTTCATGGCGAAGCTCGACCCCAACGCCACGATTCAGACGTTCGAGCCGCTCAACCCGGCGAACACGAACAACTTCAACGCGAGCGTCACCATCTTCGACTCACTCGGGCAGTCGCACGACGTGACGGTGTACTTCAACCGAACCGCCACCGGTTCGTGGGACTGGCGCGCGCTCGTCTCCGATGGGAGCGCGCTTACGGGCGGAACTGCAGGTGTCCCCGCTGAGATCGCCGCGGGCACCATGACCTTCGACACCCAGGGGCGTCTGGACACCGTCACGCAGCACTCCGCGTTCAACCCCATCAACGCCATCAACCCTCAGCCGCTGCACTTCGCCTTCGGTGACGACCTGACGTCTGGCGGCACTGGCCTCGGAGGCGTCGTTCAGAACATCGGCGGCAATCGCAACGAGCTCACCTTCAGTGCGCAAGACGGTGTCGCGGCGGGAACGCTGTCGCAGTTCACCGTCGACGTCGAAGGTCGCCTCATCGCCAGCTTCACCAACGGCAGGCGCCAGGAGCTTGCTCGCTTTGCGCTGGCGAACTTCGCGTACGCGCGCGGTCTGCATCGAGACTCCGACGGCACCCTCGCCGAGACGAAGGAGAGCGGTCACGCCATCATCGGAGCGCCCGTCGATTGGCTCTTCGGTGCGATTCGGGCACAGATGCTCGAGCTGCCCTGTCAGCCCTGATCAGCGGCTGATCA
>JAEUJR010000332.1 GCA_016793585.1 Archangium sp. | reverse complement strand
CGAGACGCTGATTCTCGACGGCACCAACGGCTTCTTCGCGGTGGGCGCCACCAACGGCGGCATCTTCGTCACCCTGGGCTCCGGTACCAACGACGTGGTGCAGCTCATCGGCACCTCGGCGGCCGACTCGATGGTGGCCGGGCACTCCGCGAGCGACGAGTGGGTGATCGTCAATCAAGACGCGTACAAAGACGTGAGCCTCGTCGGCGTCGAGGGCCTCACGCTCACGGGCGCCGGCGGAGACGACGTGCTCAACGCCTCCGGCTCCCACCCCGTGTGGACTCGCGGCAGCTACTACTCGCCCGGCCTCGCCGCACAGCTCTCGGTGACGCTCGAAGGAGGCGCTGGCAACGACGCGCTGGTCGGCGGTGCGGCGAACGATCTGCTTCGTGGCGGAGACAACGACGACACCCTCGAGGGCGGGCTGGGTGACGACGTCGAGTACGGCGATCTGGGCGACGACACGTTCGAAGAGGGCACCGCCACGAACGGCTCCGACGTCTTCAATGGCGGCGGCGGCACCGACGTCGTGCGCTACGCGAGTCGAACGCAACCCCTCACCGTGACCGTCGGGTCGGCGGCGAACGACGGCGAGAGTGGTGAGCTCGACGACGTTCGTGCCGATGTCGAGGGTGTGACGGGAGGCGCTGCCGCAGACGTGCTGACGTGCTCGGTGACCACCGGGTGCATTCTGCGTGGCGGCGCCGGGGGTGACACGCTCACGGGCAACACGGGCGCCGACACGCTCGACGGTGAAGCCGGCGACGACGTGGTGCGCGGCGGAACCGGCAACGACGTGCTGGTCGGCGGAGCGGGCGTCGACGTGCTCACCTACTCCGAGCGCTCTGCCGCAGTGACGGTCGTGCTCGGCACGTTGGGAACGCCGACGACGGGCAATGGCGTGAGCGGCGAGAACGACTCCGTCGACGACTTCGAGCAGCTCATCGGCGGTACGGGTGCCGACACCCTGACGGGCAACGCGCTCGACAACCGCCTCACCGGCGGCGCCGGCAACGACACGCTCTCGGGCGGAGGGGGTGACGACGTGTTCGACGAAGGCTCGGCCTCGAACGGGCAAGACGTGTTCTCTGGCGGAGCGGGCGTCGACCGCGTCGACTACGGCGCGAGAACGACGGCCCTCACCGTCACCATCGATGGCGCCGCGAACGACGGCGCGGCCTCGGAGCAGGACAACGTGGGCACCGACGTCGAGGCCATCACCGGCGGCAGCGCGGGCGACTCCCTCACCGGCAGCGCTGGCGACGACGTGCTCGACGGCATGGGCGGCAACGACACGCTCTCGGGCCTGGCGGGCAATGACACCCTCAGCGGTGGCGACGGCGTCGACACCCTCAGCGGCGGCGACGGCGACGACGTGCTCGAAGACGTGTCTCAGGGTGGCACCTGCGACTGCGGCAATGGCTTCGACATCGGCATCTGCGACGCGCCGATGGCCACCTGCGAGGTGCGCTGATGAACGCGCTCGTGCTCCTCGTGTTGGCGCAGCCCTTCGTGCGAACGATGACGGGCCCGCAGGAAGACGCGGCGTGCCTGTGGTGGCCCGGGCCTGCCATCGAATTCAAGCAGAACTCGTCGGGCAACCCCGCGACCGGAGCGCCCGCCTCGCTCGGCGCCGTCTCGAGCGCCTTCGCCAATTGGAACGACGCCATGAAGTGCTCGATGATCTACCTCGTCGAGGGCGCGAAGGTGCCGACGCGGCAGATCGGCGCGTGGGCCACGGGCACCAACGTGAACCTGGTGCTCTTCCGCACCCGCACCTGCTCGAAGGTGGTGCCCGCGGGAAACCCGTGCTGGGCGAGCGGCGCGTGCGGCAACTCGTACGACTGCTGGGATCAGTCGTCGGCGCTGCTCGGCACCACCACGGTCTCGTACGACGCGCCGACGGGCCGCATCTTCGACGCCGACATCGAGTTCAACGCGGCCGATCACACCTTCACCGCCGTCGACTCGCCGGTCTGCACCGACGCCGTCAGCCAGAGCTGCGTGGCGACCGACATTCAGAACACCGCGACGCACGAGATCGGCCACTTCCTCGGGCTCGGCCACACCTCGGCCGCCCGCTCGACCATGAACGTGAGCTCGGCCATGGGAGAACGCTCGAAGCGCAACCTCGACGAGGGCACGCGGTCGTTCCTCTGCGCGGCCTACCCGCCCGAGACGGGCCCCGACGACTGCGTGACGCGCCAGGTCCCCGAGACGCTGGGGGCGGCCGCGAACAAGGGCTGCTCCAGCACGGGCCTGATCCCCCTCGCGGGCCTCGCGCTGCTGATGCTGGTGCGCCGACGGCGGCTGGCGATGATGGCGACGGTGTTGGTGGCGACGGCCTCTCAGGCGACGACGATGATCTCGCTCGAGCTCGAGTCGTTGATCGACGGCTCCGACGCGGTGGCGCGCGTTCGGGTCGAGCGCACGCAGGCCATGTGGTCGGCAGACGGTTCGCGCATCGTGACCGAAGTGACGCTGGCCGTGCTCGACGGGTGGAAAGGCGGCGTGAAGCAGACGGTGACCGTGCTGCTGCCCGGAGGCGTCGTCGGCCGGGTCGGTCAGCGCGTCGAAGGCGTTCCTCGCCTCGAACCCGGCAGCGAGCTCATCGTCTTCCTCGAGGCGCGCGGCGATCGCTTCGTGCTGACGGGGCTGTCACAGGGCGTCTTCACGGTGGTGCGCGGCACGGTCGCGAAGCAGCGCTCGCTCGAAGCGCGGTACGTCGACGAACGCACTGGCGCGGTGGTCGAGAAGAAGGCGCTCGAGCTCGAGGTCGACCTGCTGAAGCGGCGCGTGCTCGAGCGGTTGCCGGCTCAGGGTGCCGACTCGAACCGCGCCTTGCCCTTCGCCTTGCCGACGCAGATGAGGCGATAGCCCTGGCTCTTCTCGGAGTCAGACAGGCACGCGTCGTCGGGAATGCCGATGTCGCCGTCGATGAGCTTCACGCGGCAAGCTCCGCACGCGCCCATCTCGCAGCCTGAGGGCAGATCGAAGCCGGCCCGGCGCGCGGCGGCCAGCACGTGCTCTCCGGGCTTCACCTCGAAGGGCTTCACCTTGCCGTCCTGCATCAGCTCGAGCTGCTCGGTCGGCCCGTCACCGATGCTGTCGGCGCTGGCCGAGAACTTCTCTTCGAGCACCGTGACGCCGGGGAACTTCGCGAGCGCGACCTCTTTCGCGTTGTTCATCATCGGCTCGGGGCCGCACATGGCGACGAACGAGGGCGCGTCGACCTTCGCGAGCAACGTGCCGAGCAGCTCCTTCGTGAGCGGGCCCTGCACGTCGTCGGTGACGTGAACGCAGGTCAGCTTTCCGTTCGACTTCTTCTCGAAGGCGTCGAGCTCGGCTTTGAGGATCTGCTCCTGCGCGTTGCGGTTGCCGACGATGAGCGTGACGGGGAACGGCCAGGCGCGCGCGTCGAGGGCCGAAAGCCACGAGAGGAACGGCGTGATGCCGCTGCCGCCCGCGATGAAGAGGCCGCGCGTCACGATGGCGGGAATGAGGAACTGGCCGTACGGGCCCTTCACCTCGAGGCGATCGCCGGCCGCGAGCGTGGTGGTGAGGTGCGTCGAGACCTTGCCGCCTTCGACCTTCTTCACCGTCAGGCGCAGCGGCTGTCCCGGAGCGCGGCTGAACGAGTACGCGCGCCACGGGAGCGAGGCGTTGGGGCGCACCAGCACGAATTGGCCCGGCTGGAAGTCGAGC
>JAEUJR010000309.1 GCA_016793585.1 Archangium sp. | reverse complement strand
GTCGAAGAGAATGTTCTCGGGCTTGAGGTCGCGGTGAATGACGCCGCGACCGTGCGCGTAGTCGATGGCGCGCGAGACCTGAATGAGCGTCTTCAGCGCCGTCATGGTGTCGAAGTCGGGGTCGCGCATGCGCTCGCGCAGCCCGGGGCCGTCGACGAACTCCATCACCAGGTAATACGTCTCGTTCGACTTTCCGCGGTCGACGATGCTGACGATGTTCGGGTGCCGCAGCGTCGCCAACGCCGCCGCCTCTTTCT
Organism: Archangium sp.; assembly: GCA_016793585.1. The sequence continues at coordinate 5,182 of JAEUJR010000309.1, read as the reverse complement.
CGAAGCGCGCCACGAACTGCTCGTCTCGCGCGAGGTCGGCCTTGAGCAGCTTCACGGCCACCGTGCGCCCGAGTGACAGCTGCACCGCCTGGTGCACCTCGCCCATGCCGCCCTTGCCGACGAGCTGCACGAGCCGATAGCCGGCGATGAGGTCGTCCTGACGGGTGCGGCCTACTGCGGTGTCTGCCGGCGAGGTCATGACGGTCGCAGCCTTTCTACGTCGAATCGCGCCCGGCGTGCGGTCGACCACGTTCGTCACCAACCACACACACGCACAGAGGAACGTTCGCCGACCGAGCAGCCGCGGCACGCCGTGACCTGGCCGTCACGCGCGGCTTCGGTTGCGCGCCCCACGACACTTCGTTAAACACGTTCAGTGAACATGGTCGACGAAACAGAACGAGGCGTGCGTGCCAGCCAGAAGGCGGCGACGCGCGAGGCGGTGCTCGAGGCGGCACGAAACGAGTTCGAGGCCGTGGGCTTCGAGGCGGCCAACGTGCGCAGCATCGCCCGGCGCGCAGAGGTCTCGGCGGGCACGGTGCTGCACCACTTCGGCGAGAAGAAGGAGCTGCTCTACGCGGCGCTCTTCGACGACCTCGAGGCCACGCTCGACCGGGCGCTCGCCCGCAGCAACGGCCCGCTCGAGAAGCAGGCCTCGTCGCTCGGCGCGGCGGTCTTCGCCTACTACCAGAAGCGCCCTGCCCTCTCGCGCACGCTGCTCAAGGAGTCGCTCTTCGCCGAGGGCGTGTGGGCGGGGAAGTTCGTCGGGCAGACCCAGCGCGTGCACGTGGCGTTGACCGAGGCGGTGAAGCGCTCCATCGCCGAGGGCGCGCTGGCCCCGGGCACCAGCGCCGAGGCGGTCTCGGCCGCGTGGCTGTCGTTCTTCTACTTCGCGCTCATCGGCTGGGTGCAGGGCGCGCACGGCACGCCGCTGGCGCTGGTCGAGCACCTCTTCTCGCAGCACCTCGCAGGTCTTCGTCCCCCGCCGTCGAAACGGAGCCGCCGATGAGCTCGTTGTTCACCAGCCCCGAAGGAAAAGCCGCGCTGCTCGACTGGTACGAGCGGTTCGCGAAGAAGCTCACCACGCCGACGACGCGTCGCACGGTCACCACGCGCTTCGGCGACGCGCACGTGCTGGTGGGAGGGCCCGAAGACGGCCCGCCGCTGGTGCTGCTCCACGGCGCGCTCGCGAGCTCGGCGCACCTGCTCGGTGAACTCGAGCCGTTGCTCGCACGGTTTCGCGTCTACGCCGTCGACGTGGTGGGCCAGTCGGTGAAGAGCGCCGACCACCAGCCCTCGGTGAAGAACGACGACTACGGGCTGTGGCTGCGTGACGTGTTCGACGCGCTGGCGCTGAAGCAGGCGCACCTGCTGGGTGTGAGCTGGGGCGGCTTCGTCTCGCTGCGCTTCGCGGCCGTCGCGCCCGAGCGGCTGACGAAGCTGGTGCTGCTCGTGCCCGCGGGGCTGGTGAACGGGCCGCTGTGGGCGGGCTTCACGAAGGTGGCCTGGCCCATCATGCGCTACCGGAAGAACCCGACGCCCGAGCGGCTGCAGGTGGCGATGCAGAACATGCTCACGACGATGACCGACGACTGGTTGCCGTACCTCGGCACCGCGCTCACCTCGTTCACGCCTGCGATGAGCCTTCCGAAGCTGGCGAAGCCAGGCGAGCTCTCGGGGTTGAAGGCGCCCGTGCTGATCATCGGCGCCGAAGGAGACCTGAGCTTTCCGGGTCAGAAGGTCATCGACCGTGCCCGACAGCTCTTCGGCGCCGGCGTCGAGGTCGAGCTGCTGCCGAACTGTCGTCACAGCCCACCGACGACGCCCGAGTTCCGCGAGTGGATGTCGAAGCGGGTCTCGACCTTCCTCGAGCGGTGATGGCGGAGTCTGCGACCAACCTCGATGCTGCCGCTGACCGTCACCCCCACGCCGCTCACGTTCGCGCCCACCATCGTCGGCACCACCCGCAGCGGTGCTCTTCTACCAACCACCGGGCAGCTGGGGGTTCGTGCCCTGACACGCTCCCGATAAGGTGCCGCGCATGTCGGAGCAGGTCATTCCCGCCGAGGGCACCGTCGAGCGCTGGGCGTGGGACTACGTCACGGGCACCTCGCTCGAGCGCAAGCTCTCACCGCCGGCGCCGCCATCGACCTGGAGCGCGGCTCCCGAACGTTGGCTGCTCGAGCGCCCGGGCCGGCCGCCCGAGCTGGTTCAACGCGCCGCCCGCAAGAAGGCCGCGAAGCCGGGCGCGATGAAGGACGTGACGAAACGCGCCGAGGTGCTGCACACCTTCCTCCATCACGAGCTGCAGGCGGCGGAGCTGATGTGTTGGGCGTTGCTCGCGTTTCCCCAGACGCCAGCCGCTTTTCGTCGCGGCCTGCTCGGCATCTGCCAGGACGAAGTTCGCCACCTCGGCCTCTACCGCGAGCACCTCGTCACGCTCGGCCACCCGTTCGGCTCCATGCCCATCAAGGACTGGTTCTGGGAGCGCGTGCCGGGCGCCTCCATCACGCCGGCCCATTTCGTCGCGCGCATGGGCATCGCCTTCGAGGGCGGCAACCTCGACCATGGCGCGCGCTTCACCGGCTACTTCGAAGCGGCGGGCGACCCTCGCGCGGCGGCGATTCAGGCGCAGATCTGCGAAGAAGAAGTGGCGCACGCGGGCTTCGCGCTGCACTGGTTTCGCACCTTCACCGGCGGCGTCGACTTCGAGCAGTGGCGCGCGCACCTGCCCGAGCCCATCAGCCCGTCGATGACGCGCGGCACGCCGCTCAACCTCGAGGCCCGCCAGCGCGCCGGGTATCCACCAGCGTTCCTCGACGCGCTCGCCGCGTGGGGCACCGGGCATGTCGAGCCCTGAGCCAGTCGCGTGGGTGCTGAACCTCGACGCCGAAGACGAACTCTCGCGAGGCGGCGCGCACACGCCGAGCGAGGTGATGACGGCGCGCATCGAGTCGCTGCTCCCGCGACTGCGCGGACTCGTTCGTGAAGGTGACAGCGTCGTGTGGCCAGGGAGCGGACACACCGGGCGACGACGATGGGGACGCGCGTGGTGCCTGACCCGCTGGGCGCGAACGAAGCTCGAGCAGGCGGGGCTCGAGGTTCCTCCTGCTCCGGCCGTCGAGGTGCTGCGGCGCGTGAACCACCGGCGCTTCGCGCACGAGCTCGGGCAGGCCCTTCCCACCGCGGGCTGGGCCGCGACGATGGAGCAGCTCGAGGCGTTGGTCGCGAACGACGCGCTCGCGCGGGTCTCGGCCGAACGCAGCTGGTTGATCAAACGGCCCCTCGGCTACGCCGGTCGCGGGCGCAAGCTGCTGCGGCCGGGAGAACGCTCCGCGGCTGATCAGGCCTGGCTCGAGGCCTCGCTGCGCGCCGGCGACGGACTGCAGGTCGAGCCCCTCGTCGCCCGGGAGCTCGACTGTGCGCTGCATGGTTGGCTCGCGGAGGACGGCCAGTGCACCCTGGGGCAACCGACGCTGCAGCGGCTCGACGCGACGGGAGCGTGGCAATCGACCGAGCTGGGGCCGCCGCTGACGACCTCTGAGCTCGCGCTGCTCACGCGGGAGGCCGGGCGCACGGCCGAGGCGCTCCACGCCGCGGGCTACTTCGGCCCCTTCGGCCTCGACGCGTTTCGCTGGCGCGCTCCCGACGGCGCGCTCCACTTTCAACCGCGCAGCGAAGTGAACGCCCGCTACTCGATGGGCTGGGCGATCGGCATGGGCGAGTTCAGACCGCCGCCCGGCGCGCCCTGATCAGACCAGGTTGTGGAAGACGCGCTGCACGTCGTCGTCCTGCTCGAAGCGGTCGACCAGCTCGAGCACCTCTTTCGCCTTCTCTTCGTCGAGCGACACCGTCGTGGTGGGAATGTACTCGGACTCGCTCGACACCGCGTGCAGGCCCTTCGCCTCGAGCGCGGTCTGCAGCTGGCCGAAGTCGGCGAAGTTGCAGTGCAGAATGATCAGCTTCTCGCCCTTCTCGCCGGTGCCTTCGCCGAGGTCCTGCAGGCCGTGGTCGATCAGCTCCAGCTCGAGCTCGTCGAGCGGCGGCAACCCCTCGGGAGACAGCTTGAACACGCCCATGCGGTTGAACATGAAGCTGACCGAGCCGTTCGAGGCCAGGTTGCCGTTGAACTTGTTGAAGTACGCCCGCACGTTGCCGACGGTGCGCACGATGTTGTCGGTCGCGGTCTCGATGAGCAGCGGCACACCGTGGGGCGCGTAGCCCTCGTACATCACCGTCTCGTAGTTCGCGGCGTCGGCGCCCGAAGCACGCTTGATGGCGTTCTCGACCTTGTCCTTCGGCATGTTCGCCGCGCGAGCGTTCAACATGGCCCGCCGCAGCGCCGGGTTGCTCTCGGGGTTCGTGCCGCCTGTCTTCACCGCGATGGTGATGTCCTTCGCGATGCGTGTGAACGCCTTCGCCATCTTGTTCCAGCGGGCGAACATGGTGGCTTTTCGGGTTTCGAAGATCCGTCCCATGGGGCGGGGCCATAGCACGGCACTCTTTCTTTGCGCGTTCGGGCTGGCTCGAGGGTCGTGCTGCAGACCTCTGCCTTCCGCTCACTGGAGCCCCCCGCGATGATTCGCCACGTCACCCTGCTGTCCTTTGCCGTCGCCGTGATGCTCTCGGCCGCCTGCAGCCCACCCGTGCAACCCGCCGTGTGTGGCCCGACGACCTGCTCCGGGTGTTGTGACTCGAACGATGTCTGCCAGGCCGGAGTGACGGACAACGCCTGCGGTCGAACCGGCGGACTGTGCCAGCGCTGCGAAGGAAGCCTCGTGTGCTCGGTGGGAGCGTGTGTTCCTTCGGGCTCCTCAGGCGGAGGCTCAGCGGTCGGTGGTGGGTCAGCAACGGCGGGTGGCAGCGCGACGGCGGGCGGTGACGGGGGTGGCTCGGCGACGGCGGGTGGGTCGACTGCCGGAGGCGACGCCGGTGGAGCTGCGACGGCCGGCGGAATGGCGACCGCCGGTGGCGACGCTGGTGGAACTGCAACGGCTGGTGGAACTGCAACGGCTGGTGGAACCGCGACGGCTGGTGGAACTGCGACGGCTGGTGGAACCGCGACGGCTGGTGGAACTGCGACGGCTGGTGGAACTGCGACGGCTGGTGGAGCTGCGACGGCTGGTGGAGCTGCGACGGCTGGTGGAACTGCGACGGCTGGTGGAACTGCGACGGCTGGTGG
>JAEUJR010000274.1 GCA_016793585.1 Archangium sp. | reverse complement strand
GACGAGCAGGGTGATGGGGCCCTTGCCCGAGTGCGCGACGAGGCGCTCGACGACCTGCTTCCACTCCGAGGCGCGCATCGAATAGCCCGTGGGGTTGTTGCAGGGGTCGTTGATGAAGAGCAGCACGCGGCCCTGGCTCTTGAGCTGCGCGTCGAGCTTCGCGTCGAGGGCGGCCACGTCGAGCAGCCCGTCGGCGCCGAACATGTTGAACGTGTCGAGGCCGCGCTCGTGCTCGTCGCAGAGCGTCTGGTACGGGCCCCAATAGAAGCTGGGCGTCAGCACCTTCTGGCCCGCCTCGAGGTAGTTCATCAGCGCGTGGCGAAGGGCGCCCGTGCCACCCGGCGTCGCGACCGCGGTGGCGCTCTTCTTCAGCGCCTCGTGCCCGACGAAGGTGTCGCCGATGACGGCCTCGAGGTAGCCGGGCGTTCCCGGAATCGGCGCGTAGGCGGCCCATTCGTCACGCGGCACCTGCTTGAGCAGCGTCGCCACGGTGTCGAGCACCGAGAGCGAGCCATCGTCGTTCATCAACGAGCCGATGGTGGCGTTGACGATCTTCTCGCCAGCCTGCTTGCGGCGCGTGGCCTCGCCGTTGAGCGCGAAGATGAGGTCTTTGTCGGGGCGGTTCTGCCGGGCAGGAATGAGGTGACGCATGCGGCGGGTTGTGCCCGAGTCGCGCGGGGAAATGAAGCGGGTGCTGCGACGCACCGGGTCTTCAGCCAGCAGTTGAACGCATCGCCTCGCGCAGCACCGATTCGAGCGCGGTGACGCTGTAGGGCTTGGCGAGCGAGAACACGTGTTTGCCCGTGAAGTCGGTGCTGGCCGTCGTGTAGCCGCTCGACAGAATGATGGGCAGCCTCGGGGCCAGCGTGGCGATGAGGCGGCTCGCTTCGGCTCCGTCCATCTCGGGCATCGTGAGGTCCATCAAGACGACGTCGAAGGCGCCCGGCGCGGCCCGCACCTTGTCGACCGCAGCTTTGCCCGTCTCGGCCTCTTCGACCTGACAGCCCAGCGACTTGAGGAGCCGGCTCGTGCTGCGTCGCAGCAGCTCTTCGTCGTCGACCAGCAGCACCCGACAGACCAGAGGCTCCGAGGGGCCACTCTTCGTCGACCAGCGGCTCGACTGAACGGGCGCGGCCAGCGCGGGCAGGTAGACCGAGAACGTCGTGCCCTTGCCCACGGCGCTCTCGAGCGCGATGGCGCCGCCGTGCCCGCGCAGAATGCCCGCCAGCGCCGCGAGCCCCAGGCCACGGCCCGAGCCCTTCGTGCTGAAGAACGGGTCGAAGATGCGCGACTGCAGCTCGGGCGACATGCCCGCGCCATCGTCCTGCACCGAGAGCCGCACGACGGGGCCGAGCGTGGGCTCTCCGACGATGCCCGGTGGCGGCGTCGTCACCGTCAGCGCCTCGGTGGTGAGCGTCACCGTGCCCTCGCGGTCGCCGATGGCCTCGGCCGCGTTGGTGATGAGGTTCATCACGAGCTGCTGCAGCTGGCCGTCGTCGCCCTGCACGCCGGGCAGCTGCTCGGCGAGGTGTTTGACCAGCTTCACCTTTCGCGGAATCGAGACCGACAGCAGCTGGCCCATCGAGCCGACGAGGTCGTTCAGGTCGACCGGCCGTTGCACCAGCTTTCCGCGGCCGGCGTAGGCCAGCAGCTGGCGCGTGAGCACCGTCGCGCGGGTCACGGCGAGCGAGGCCATCGTCAGCGCCTCGGTCACGTCTTCGCCCTTGTGCGCCTTGCGGTCGGCGAGGTCGAGGCTCGACGAGAGCACGGTGAGCAGGTTGTTGAAGTCGTGGGCGATGCCGCCGGCGAGCAGGCCCAGGCTCTCGAGTTTCTGCGCTTGCACGCGGCTCGCTTCGGCCTGCACGTCGTTGGTGATGTCTCGCACGGCCCCGACGAACCGCAGCGCCCGGCCGGCCGCGTCGCGCGTGGTGGCGCCCGTGGAGTGCACGTGCAGCACGGTGCCGTTCTTGCGCACCACCCGGTGCTTCACGTCATAGCGGCGCGTCTCGCCCTTGATGACGGCCTTGACGCCCGCGAGCACGCGCTCGACGTCGTCGGGGTGCACGATGACGTACCAGGGCTTCGGCGGCCATTCGTCGTTCGTGTAGCCGAGCCAACGGGCGACCTGCGGAGACCCCGTCACCTTCCCGGTGCGAAGGTCGGTGTCCCAGACGAAGTCGCTGGTGGTGCTGACGGCCAGCGTGAGGCGCTCCTCTGCTTCGCGCGCCAGCGCCAGGTTCTTCTGCAGCTCTTCGCGCAGCTTGGCCTCTTCGTCGCGTTGCGCCGCGCGCCGGTCGAGCTCGGTCGGCACCCAGAAGCGGGCCAGGCGAATCAGCACGATGGTAGCGACCGCCACGTTGAGCAGCTTCACCGTCGTCAACAGCGACGGCTCTCCGAGCGACTTGAGCGCCTCGGGCAACAGCCCGTAGTTCGCGCCCCACAAGAGGCCGAAGTAGCCGCTCTCGACGAAGCTCTTGAAGGCGTCGAGGGCGAGCACGGCCAGCAGCATCGTGATGAGCGGGTCACCGGCCGCGTGGCGACGGTGGCGCAGGTAGAGCGCGAGAATCACGCCCCACAACGCGGTGAGGAGCGCATACGTGCCAATGGCTGCCAACCCACTGTTCAAGCCCGCCCCCGCTGAGTCCTGTCTAGCTCACTGGAAGACCAGGTGAAGGATAGGCTGGTCTTCCGCATGACGCGTCAACTCAGCGAGCTGATCAACGACAAGGAGCCCGCCTGGCCGCAGGTGAAGGCCTGGGTCAAGGGCGCCTCGCGGCCGGTCGAGGTGCTCGACTCGAACCCGTCGCGCGCGAAGGACGTGCTGGTGGCGCTGCAGGTGACGACGCGGTCTCCGATGGGCGCCATCGCGTTTCAGACGGGCGGGCTGCTCATCGACTCGGGCTGGGTGCGGCTCTTCGGCGGTGGGTGTTCACGCTTCGAGGGCGACCTCGCGCGGTGGAACGGGCTGGGCCCGCGGCCGCTCACCGACGCGTTCGAGGGCGCGATGCTGGTGGGCCACGACGCGCTCGGCGGCTTCTTCGCGCTCGACGGCGGCGCGCTCGGTGAAGGCAAGGGCCACGCCTACTACCTCGCACCCGACACGCTGAGCTGGGAGAAGCTCACCGACAGCTACTCGGCGCTGCTCGTGTTCCTGCTGCAGGGCGACCTCGCTGGCTTCTATTCGGACCTGCGCTGGGACGGCTGGGAGAACGACGTGAAGGCCCTCTCGCCCGACCGCGGCTTTCACTTTCACCCGCCGCTCTTCACCGACGTCGAGCCGGGCACCACGCGCAGCCGCACCGACGTACCGATGACCGAGCTGCTCGCGTTGACGCTCGACTTCATGGAACAGCTCTCGGGGCCCGAACCGAAGGAGTGACGATGGGACGTGTCGTGAGCCGAAGGAGCCCTGCCGCATGAAGCCAGACCCGTTGCGAAAGCAGCCCCGGCAGTCGCGCTCGCGGGCGCTGGTGAACTCGATTCTCGAAGCGGCGGGCGATCTGCTCGGCAAGAGCGCCGAAGACCCCAACGCGATTCCCGTGCAGAAGATCACCGAGCGCGCGGGCGTCGGCATCGGCTCGGTCTACGACTACTTCGCGAACAGCGACGGTGTGTGGGGCGGGTTCCTCTCGTGGCTCACCGAGCGCAACTTCACGACGCTCGAGCAGCAGGTGGCAGGCGCCGGCGCCACGTTCACCGAGCGGCTGCCGGCTCTCGTCGACGCCTCGCTCTCGCTGTACCTCGACGCTCCGGCCCGCACGCGCGGCGTCATCATGGCCATCGCGCGCCTGGGGTGGATGAAGCAGGTGGTGAAAGAGCGCGACCGCTTCGCGCACGTGCTGTCGGCGAAGCTGAAGGCCGAACACCCGAACGTGGCGCAGGCGACGCTCGACCGTCTGAGCGAGGTGCTCTGCGATGCCGTCATCGGCGTCGTGCTGGGTGAGCTGTGGCGCGACCCCGATGCCGCCCGCCACGCCGAGGTGCGTGAGCGCCTGAAGGCCCTCGTGCAGCGCGAGGTTCAGGCCGTCGTTGCTGCGCCCGCAGGCTCACCGGCGTAGAGTTCGGCGCTGCGTGGTTCGCCGCGCGCCCCATGACCTTCTGACGAGCTTCATCGAACGCCTGTCTTGTGCCGGCCGTCGCAGCCGCGATGGCGGGCTCGTGTTCACTCGTCTTCAAGAAGGTCTCTGCATGTCACCCTCGACTGTCTTCGCGATCGTTCAGGTCGCTCCCTTGCCGTTCTGGTTGGCCCTGTTGTTCCCCTCGTGGCGCGTGGCCAGGTGGGTCGCGTTCGTTCCGTTCTTCGTGCTGGCCTGCTGTGTCACCTACGCCTGGGCGCTCGTTCAGGCACCTCCAGGCGGCTCCACCTTCGCCGACGTGCTGCGCTTCTTCTCGAGCGAGTGGGGCGCGGTGACGGTGTGGCTGCACGTGGTGGTGGTCGACTTCCTCGCGGGCGTCTTCATCGCCCGCGACGGGCGCCGGCTGGGCGTGTCGGCGTGGGCCATGGCTCCGCTGCTGCTCGTCACGCTCTTCTTCGCGCCGCTCGGGGTGCTGGCGTGGCTGCTGGTGCGCGGCGTGTGGAAGCGGCAGTGGCGCCTCGACGTGAGCTGAAACGCGCTCGCGTCGGCCGCTGACGTTCGAGATGCTCACGCTCGTGACTCCTCTGACCGGAACACGAGCGTGGGCGACGTTGCCGCTGGTGCTGGGCGGCGTGCTGGTGGCCATCTTCGTGCCGACGTTTCTCACCACGCCCGAGGGCAAGCTCAACTGGTGGCTCGAGGTCGGGCCCGGCGTCATCGGCATGGTGGCGCTCGCGCTCACGTTCAAGCGCTTCCCCATGTCGAAGCTCATCTACGTCTGCGTGTTCGTGCACATCCTCATCCTCGTGTACGGCGGCTACTACACGTACGCGAAGGCGCCGCTGGGCGAGTGGGCGAAGGAGGCCTTCGGCTGGCAGCGAAACAACTACGACAAGATCGGCCACTTCGCGTTCGGCTTCTTCCCAGTGTTCACGCTGCGTGAGGTGCTGTTGCGGCAGACGAAGCTCGAGCGCGGAGCGTGGTTCGTCTTCATCCTCCTCTCGATGATTCTCGGCTTCGCGGCGTTCTACGAGTTCATCGAGTGGTGGGGCGCGCTCGCGATGGATCCCGAAGGCGGCGACAAGTTTCTCGGCACGCAGGGCTACGTCTGGGACGCGCAGAGCGACATGTTGTGGGCCGGCATCGGCGCGAGCGTGGCGCTGCTCTGCTTCTCGAAACTGCACGACGCGTCGATGGAGCGCGCTCGCACTATTCTCACTGCTCGGACCTAGTTGCTGTCCAAGCCGCAACCGTCGCGGCGGCATTGTTGATTCGCTCTGCGAAGAAGCGGAAAGAAGTGCTCGCAGCCTTGAGCTTCGCAATGTCAGCTGTATTCGCGATGGGGACTGCACGTTGGATCATCGTTGTTCGGTCGGGTCGTTCCGTTCCGTATAGGGCGCGCTTGAGCGCATTGCGCTCGCTGCTATTCTTGCCAAATGTGTCGGCCTGCTTCGCTTTTGGGAACGCCCCACTCGCGAGAAGCAACCACGTCTCCAAGACTTGAACTGGCACCGCCACTACGAATTGCAGCGGCGGAAAAGCCGGTCGCGTCCATCGGAGGACCTCGTCCACCCGAGCCGCTGCGCTGAGTGCACAGGCACGACAGGTATCGTCACGAGTCTGCTCGTGTTCCAGAGCGTGTGGCGTCGTCCCATCGCAGTCCACTACGAAGACAGCACCGTTGGCTGTGGAGTTGAAGACTGCGCGAGCGAGAATAGGAGCCAAGTCCAGCGCCTTCTTCCATCCTCCTTGGCGAGGAATGCTCAACTCAGTCAGCGCTGGTTCGATTCTCGTGCCCGCGCACCGTTCACTGAATGCGTGCAAGACACGAGTGTCTGTTTGATCTTCGGAGCAAAACGCCAGCTTCATGGAACCGGAGGCACTCCTCCCAGCACTCCAGAATACCAGAGGTCTCCAAGTTGAACGTCTCGTAGTTGCTGTTCGACATCGGGAAGCGAACTCAGTTGCCTGGCGTGAGTCCCTGCTTCGTCTCGGTCGAGAATCAGAACGGACTCGGGATGGTCCCTGAACTCATTCAATAGGACCGGCGAGTGAGTCGTGATGACGAATTGACTCCCGGCATTTGCAAGTCTGTAAACTTGGTCAAGCACCTCGCGAATGCGGCGCGGATGGATTCCCTTGTCAGGCTCTTCTAGCCCAACAAGTGTTTCGCCTCCGCTCATCTGCGCCACGGTCGAAAGCGCAATGTACAGAAGTACTCCATCTGAGACACTCTGCGCTCGGAAGACGTCGTCGCCTTCTGCGACTCCCAAGACCTTGAATCCTCGATTCACATCCGGAATTGTCACAACCCTGGTGACCCGCGGGATCGCTGCATGGACTTCTTTGTCGATTTGCGACCGAACGGTGGGTCGACTTCCGTCAAGATTATCAAGTACCGCTGCCAGCCCTTCCCCAGTGGCCGAGAGCGTTGCATTGGGATCGACCTGACTGGACGATCTCAGCGCTGCGCTTGAGAAGTCTGCGGTGAATCCCCCGCACAGGAAGTTGTAGAAACGTCGAAGAACAGCAGGGCACTGCGGGTGCGTTGCCGTCAGTCGGAGGACGTCGCCTGGACTTCCGCCAACCGCAAACTCGGTGTTCTTCGCGATGAAAAAGCCGGTCTGAGGCTGACTCTCCCGCCAGCCACCAGTTGTCTCTGCATTTGGCCCGACGTTGAACCACTCCCTTCCCGCGCTGAGACCGATTCGAGGTTCCAAGTAGTAGGTGATAGGAATACCGTCGAAGATTGCTTTGAGCTCGAAGGTCAGCTGCTGCTTACCGTTCTTGGCTAGGACTGCTTCTGGGCCCCCAGCTTGAGAGATCGCGTTCATCGGACCATTCTTGAAGGTATTGGTGATGAACGTCAGTGCCTTCAAGACATTGGATTTGCCGCAGTTATTGGGCCCCACCAGAACCGATACTTGCGAGAGGGGCGCCTCGAAGTCCAAGAGGGTCTTGAACCCTTTTACTGAGAGGTGAGTCAGCACGTGTTTATCCTCCCTGCTCAGCGGGAAAAGTCACGTCCCTCGTTCACTTCACGGTGACGGGAATGTCCTTCGTGGTGTCTTCGGTCACGATGCGAATGGTGGCTTTGCCCTTCGTCTTGCCCTGAACGAACAACGTCGACTCGCGCCGCGTGACGTCGGTGCCGTCCTTCCACTCGTCCTTCTTGATGCGCTGGCCCCAGAAGAGCGTCGCGACGTCGCCCTTCACCTGCACCTCGACGGGCTTCAGCTCGTCGATGCGGAACTCCATCACCTCGTTGAGCGAAAGCCCGATCTCGTCGGTGTCGAGCAGCCAGGGCGGGCTCCAGCCGGGTGACGGGCTCCAGGTGCGTCGTACGTCGTTGGCGAGCTCTTCTTCGTACTTCTCACGGGTGATGATCTCTTGCGGCGCGTCGAGGCTCTTCACCGTCGAAGCGTCCTTCGTGTACACGCGGCGCCAGTCACCCCGGTCGACGGCGCGGAAGCTCGAGCAACCGATGGCGAGGGCCAACACCGAGACGATGAGGAAGAGGCGGGTCTCCATGGGCGCGCATGGTGGCGCGGCCAGCTGGTTCTGTCACGTGCCCGCGCGGTCGCTGAACGACGAAGGCCCAGCCTTCATCGAAGACCGGGCCCGCGAGGGCGAAACAGGCTGGCGCCGTCGTGAACGGAGCTCGTCGCTCCGCAGCTTCACATCTCGGTGCGGCCGCTCAGGTTGTTGCGCTCGGGCATGTCGAAGCCCTGCTCCTCTTTCGGAGCCGACTTCTTCACCGCGCGCACCGGCTTGATGGGCGCGAGGTCGTCGTCGGAGACCGTGTTCACCGGCGTCGGCGTCACGGGCACCTGCGTCGGCACCACGATGCGCTGCGACTCGACGGCCTGCTGCACCGCCGCGCCCTGCTTGGCCGCGAGGTGCACCGCCACGCCCATGAGCACGATGATGGCCGCCGCCATGGCGCCGCCCACGACGTAGATCCACCTGGCGGGCTTCTGCAGCTGCGCGAGCTGCTCGGGCGTCAGCGTCACCGCGCCGGCCTGCGCCAGCTCGGGCGAGACCATGATGGAGTCGGTCAGCTGCACCGACGACGTCGCGATGGGCGTCATGCGGGGCGCCGGCGGCACCACCACGTCGGCGCTCGCGCTCGAGGCCTGCGAGACCTGCGTCTGCGAGAGCAGCGCGTCGATCTGCACGGCAGGCATCTCGATGGTCGGCAGCTTCACCACGTCGGTCGGCGAGACCTCGGGCACTTCCTGCGAATCGGTGCGCGGAGCCGCCTGCGCGGGCGCAGCGACCGACTCGGCGGTGACGGCGGGAATCGAGGTGTCGGTCTTCGTCTCGGCCGGAACGTGGGCGGCGACGACGACGGTGTCGGCCTTCACACCTTCGGCCACCACGGCGGCATCGGCTGCAGCGGCCGCGCCGGGCTCGACGACGGGCAGCGGCTCGATGACGACCGGCTTGCGAGCCATCGCCTCGGCGGCCGCCATGAGCTCGGGCGGGAGCCGAACGGCCGGCATCTCGGGAACCGTCGGCAGCATCGCGGGCGCTGGCGGGCGCGAGAACGCCGTCGCCACTTCACGCGCCGACGGCCGCAGCTCGGGGTTCGTCGCCACCATTCGAACGATCATCGTGCGCCACGGGTCGGGAATCGTGGTGGGCACGCGCGGCGTCCACTCTCCCGAGGCCACGAGGTGCACCACGCCCAGCGTCGTCTGCGCGGTCGGCAGCGGCGCTCCGGCGATGGCGCAGAGCACGGCGCCCAGCGAGTACACGTCGCCCGACATCGACGAGCCCGAGCCCTTCGCCCGCTCGGGCGAGAGGTACGCCGCCGTGCGGGGCAGGTTCTGCATCAGCCGGTTCTCGCCGCGGCGATCGGTCATGCGGTTCGCGATGACCAGCGGCATGTCCCACAGGTACGCGCGGTCGGGCGGCACCAGCAGCACCGACTCCGTCGACAGCTCGCCGTGCACCACGCCCTGGTCGTGCACCATGGCCAGCGCGTCAGACAGCTGCGAGGCGACTCGAATCACGATGTCGATGTCGAGGCGGTCTTCGACGAGCGCCGACAACACCTGGCCCTCGGGGAAGTCCATGGCCACGAAGGCCGACGTGCCGACCGAGCCCGTCTGGTGAATGCGGGGCAGGGTGGGGTGCGAAGGCAGCTTCTCGCAGGCCTTCACCGCCGCGTCGCCGTTCGCCTCGAGCGGCAGCCAGCGAACCGCGAGCCGGTTGCCCGACTCGAGGTCTTCGGCGCAGTCGAGACGACCGATGCCGTCACAGCGCAACGGCGCGCGAATCTTGATCTTTGGATCCAGCTCACCCATGTTCCGGCCCCCGGAAGTAGCCGAGGCGTACAGCCCCTTTTGGTCCGCCCGTCAGCGCCCTTCGACCAACGCGCCAGCGGACGCACCCCATACCACCCTCGCTCCCACCTGCACACCCCCCCCGGGTACGCCGGAAGTCCCGGAAAGAACGGTGGTCCACGCAGCACCGTCGTAACGCACCACGTCGAAATTCGAGGTGTTGGCAGCGGCGGTGGCGAAGATGTCGTTCGGAGCGCGGATGATGAGGTGATTCAGGCCTGTTCGGGCGGCGAGCATGGCCCACGAGGAGGCCTGGGGATCGAGCCGTGCGAACACCTGGTCGCCGGCCACCCAGATGGCTCCGTTGACGAGTTTGCAGCTCGTGAAGGTGCGGCCGGCCATGGGGAAGGCGGGGGCAGGGGCCCAGGTGCCACCCGAACGTCTCCACACCGTCGAGTTCGCGCCGCAGGCCACGGCCTGACCGACGACCGGGCAATCGACGGCGTTGAAGTCGTTCACCGTGGTGACAGACGCCTCACGGGTGGCGGCGGTAGCGCCGATGGAGAAGACGGCGCCACCGGTTCCAACGGCCCACGCCTCGGTGTCGCTCGCGCGGCAGACTCCGCGGAAGGTGGTGCTCGGCGCCGTCGTGGTGACCCGCGTGTAGCCCTGGAAGTTCACCCGCCCGATGAGGCCGGCGTTCAGGCCATCGCGGCCGACGACGAGAATCGAGAGCGCGCTGTTGCGCCCCTCGGCGTCTTCGACGTTGTACTGCGGGCTCGCTGGTGGCCGGCGGAACTCGTAGACGTCGCTGCCCGCGTGCTGCACCGCCAGCTCGCCGTTCCTGCCCAGCAGCGCGAGCTCGCCGTTGAACGAGGTGACGGCGCCGAAGTCGAGGCCGAGATCGAGCGCGTCAGTGCGCTCCACGGGCGTCGTGCGTCGGTAGAAGACGTTGTTCACGTTGCGAACCCGGTCGACCTCGGCCACGACGACGCCCGCGCTCTCGGAGGGAGACAGGTGCTCTTCGCCGAGCTCGGTGTCGAGCTGCGCGATGGGGAAGGGCGCCGCGCCCGAGCCCGTCACCCGATAGAGCCGGCCGGTGCCGAGAATCGAGCTCGTCTGCACCCAGACCGCGCGCGTGCCCGCCGAGGGCGGAGCGCCGGTGATGCCGACGATGCCGTCTCCGGTGAGCAGGCTCAGCCCGGTGGTGGAGGCGTAGCTGCCGGTCGAGACGTGGCGAATGGAGCTGTTGTCGTCGAACCCGCAGAGCGCGTCCTGGCCGCCGGCCATGGGCACGTCGACCCACGGGCCGAGGCTGACGCAGCCGCGCGTCTCGGTGGGCGCGAGGTCGACGAACCACGTCGTCGAGCTGGCCGCGTTTCGATAGCCGACGCAGGTGCGGCGAACGCCCGAGCTGTCGCGGCACGAGCCGGCGATGCGCTCACGTTGCGTCTCGTCGACCCACACGCTCGTCATCACGCCGCCGTCGACCGAGAGCGCGCCGTTCGCCCACGCCGTGCCGTTCCACTTGGCCCAGTTGCCGCTCGTGTCGGCGACGAGCACGGCCATGTCGGTGGTGCCGTCGACGCCGATGAGGTTCGAGGTCGCGGGCATCGAAGGCGCAGGCGTGGTGAGGAAGGTGCCCGTGGTGCGGTCCCATCTCCAGACGGTGCGCGCTTCGCCCACGACCCACGCCGTGTTCTGCGAGGTGAAGTTCACCGCGTTCAGCTTCACGTTGCCGACGGGCGCCGACACCGTCGCCCAGCGCGTGCCGTTCCACTGGCTGACGTTGCTGCGGTCGCCCACCGCGACCACCGCGCTGCCAGTGGAGCCCGGCGCGAGGTCGATGGCGTTGATGGCGAACCGCACCCGGGGGCCGGTCTGTTGCACGGTGAGCGGGCAGGTGCCCGACACGCACGCGCCCGGCGCGCAGTCGAGGTCGAAGCTCTCGAACGAGCACTGGCCGGTGGTGGGCACGCAGTGGCCCTGGCCCATGAACGAGCGGGCGACCGAGCCCACGCACGTGGGCGCCGGCACCATCGTGCACGAGACGTTCGCGCACAGGTCGCCGCCGCCGGCGCTGCCTCCGCCGACACCGCCCGCCGCGCCGCCCGCGTCACCGCCGCCAGTGACGAAGCCGCCGCCGTCGCCGCCACCCATGGTGACGAAGCCCCCTCCAGAGCCTCCCCCGCCACCGGTGCTGCCGTTCGCGCGGCAGGTGAAGCTGACGCAGGTGTAGCCGCTCGGGCAGAGGTCGATCTCGTTGCAGCGATGCCCCTCGGGGTCGACCTCGACGTTCATGTTGCAGCCGGCGAGCAGCGCCGTGACGAGCAGGGCGCGGCTCACGGGGCACGCTCCGCGGGCTTCATGCCTGGCTCGGGCATCGACACCACGAACAGCACGCCGCCCGTCACCGCCGCGAGGCCTCCCGCGACGAAGAGCACGTTGGCGATGGTGGCCTTGCCGTTGGCGTCTGCAGCCGCGCCGCGCGCTTCCCGCACCGTCAGCGCGAGGTCGGCGGCGCGCGCTGCGTCGGCGTTGGCCAGGGCGCCGGTGACGAGGCCCGCGCCCAGCGCCGCGGCGCCGACGCCCAGCGCGACGTACGAGGCGATGCGCGCCCCCGAGGGCCCCGTGGCTGGCGCGACGGGCTGCTCGACGCGCACCGCCTCGGGGGGCGCCGGCTCGTCGGCCTTGAGCAGGGGCGGCTTCAACGGCTCGAACCACGCGCTCGTCAGGCGGCCTGCGCGCACCTGCAGCTTCATCGTCTTGACGGCGCCCGCGCGGAACGTGCCCTCGACCAGGTACTCACCGGGCGCGAGGAACAGCGCAGCCGGCGGCGCGGGGAAGTGTCGGCCCGCCACCGTGAGGCTGGTGGCGCCGGGTGAGAAGACCTCGACGTAGCTCTTCCCGTCCTCCTCCGCGTTCGACAGGGTGCGGCTCACACGAATCGAGAGGTCCTGCGCGTCGGTCGCGTCGGGCGCGCGCGCCACGTAGAGCCGGTCGTAGAGCGTGGTGAAGGCGACGTCGCCCAGCTTCTCGTAGCTGCGCGCGAGATCGAACGCGACCTCTGGCGTCACCTTCAGCCGGTCGGCTTCACGGAAGAGCGAGATCGCCGCGCCGTAGTCGCCCTTCGAGTACAGCGCCTCGCCGCGCTCGAACGCTTCGTCGAAGCGTCTGGCCTCGGCCTCACCCGGCATGGGCAAAGCCGACAGCACCGCCACGCTGGCCAGGAGGGCGAACACCACGAATCGGCGGCCCTACACCAGTGGTTGGCCGACATACAACTACCGGAGCGCACACGGGACCCACGCGAACGTCAGCGCTACTTGATCAGCGCGACAGCACGGCCTCGAGCGCGGCGATGGCTGCCGCAGGGTACCGGCTCTTCAACGAGGCGACCGCGGCGGCGGCGTCGGGCAGCTTCGAGGGCACGGCGCCCAGCGACGCGGCGACGGTGAAGCAGAGCATCAGCACGATGGCGCGTGGGTCGGCTGGCGGTGACTCGTCGCCATCGAGCAGCGGCTTGATGAACGGCTCGAACTCCCGCCAGTGCGCGCCGAGCACCGCCGACACCGCGGGCAGCGACGGCGTCTCGAACGCGCGTTTGCCCTCGAGCAGGGCGGCGATGACGAGGGCCTTGGCGCAGAGCCTGAGCTGCTCCAGCGGTGGCCCGGCCGCGCCGCTCTGTCTCGCGACGGCGCGCACGAGGCCGATCATTCGGGAGCCCTCTGGCCCGCGCTCGGGCACCAGCGAGAGAACGGCGTCGAACAGCCGCGAGGTGATGTCGAGCAGGTTGGTCGAGGCGGGCGGAGGCGGCGCCGGCGCCGGTGGCGAGACGGCGGGGGGCGCCGACGGCATCGGCCTCGACATGGGGGGCGAGCTCATCGGGGCGCGGGCCGCGGTGGGCGCGCTCGGCATGGGCGGCAACGGCTCCATCGACGGCGGCGGCGGAAGCCCCAGGTCCTCGAGCGGGGGAAGGTCTTCGAGCGGGGGCAACGCGTTGGGGTCGAGCGCGAGCGGCGGCAGCGGGGCAGGCGGGGCCTTCTTCGGCAGCGCCCACTCGGGCAGGGCCGTCTTGCCGTCGTACACCCGCAGCAGGCCTTCGGTGATGGTGCGCTCGGTCGCGCGCACGGCGTTCACCGCCCGCACCTTCGCCCGGCGCTTCACCTCGTCGAGCACGTCCATTCGGCTCGGGTCGGCGATGGCGACGGTGAGAGCGCCGGCCTCGAGCTTGAGCGGCACCACCTGCCATTGGTCAGCCGTCTCGCGCGGCAGCATCGGCGCGTTCGCGGGCGTGAGCGCCAGCTCGATGAGCTGCGGACCGGTGAGGAAGCGCTGTTTGAGCAGCTCGGCCGCGAACGGCAGGCCTTCGTCTTCGTCGAGGTGCCCCAGGAAGCAGAGCGAATAGAAGAGCGTCGAGCCGAACGACTGCGCCTGTTGCAGCGAGGCGTCGGCCTGCTCGGCGGTGATGCGCTGCTTCTCGATGAGCAGTTGGCCGAGGGCGAAGTCCTTCGGGTTGCCCTCGTCGCCTGCGTGGCGGGCGGCCCACTCGGCGGCCACGACGCGCGCGGCTTCGGCGGCTTCGTTCGCGCGAACGACGGCCATCTCCTCCGAGGTCATGCGGGTGGTGCGCACCTTCGCGAGGGTGACGGAGCCGTCGGCGTTGGTGGCCCCGACCTGCGCAGACATCGGCGGCGACGCGGCGGGCGCGCTCGCCGCACCGAACGCGAGGGGCGTCAACACGAGCGGCTCGGTGCCCTCGAGGCCCTTCAACATCGGCGTGCGGCCCTTGAAGAGGCGGCTGAACGCGGCCACGAC
>JAEUJR010000261.1 GCA_016793585.1 Archangium sp. | reverse complement strand
GAAGAAGCCGGTCTCGAGCGCTCCACGAATGGTGCGGGCCACGGCGCCGAAGGCCTCGCGCGAGATGGTGTCGAGCGGCACCGGCCGCTCGGTGAAGCCGCCGACCTGCGTGTTGTAATAGAGCCGCCCGCCCCACACCTTCGCGCCCGCGAACAGCTTCTCGAGCACCAGCGCGTAGAGCACCGGCTGCAGGTGACGCCCGCCGCCGATGATGGACGCCTCGTCGGCCTTCACGCGCCCTGTCTTGTAGTCGGTGGCCCGCAGCGTGCCGTCGACGTTGCGCTCGACGAGGTCGATGGAGCCGCGCACCCGCAGCCCCTCGAGCAGCGTCACCGGAGCTGGCGAGCTCGCCGGGTCCATCTCGTCGCGCGCGCGGTCGGCGAGCCCGAAGGCCAGCTCGAAGTGCGCCGGCTGCCAGGCCGGGTCGTCTTTCATCAGGCGCAGCCACTGCCGCAGGTCGGCCTCGAGTGTCTGCACGCCGTCTTGCCACACGCGCTCGATGGCAGGCTTGTAGCGGTCGTAGACGTCGTGCGCGACGCGCTGAATCGTCTCGCCGAGCCGCTTCAACACGAGCGGCAGCGTCTCGTCGGTGACGACGATGCCGTCGCGCTTCAGCGCCGAGAGCAGCAGGAACTGAACCTCGTGGGCCATCGAGCCCTTCTCGAGCGGGCCCAGCTCCTCGAGCTCGGTCGGCACCTCCCACGGCTGCAGGCGTACGAGCGCCGAGAGGAAGAAGCGGTACGGGCACGCGGCGTACTGCTCGAGCGCCGTGGGAGAGAACGGCCGCTTCGTCGGGTGGTGCTTCTCGATGGCCGCACGGCCGAGCACGCCCGGCTTCACGAAGCCGTCGTACATGGTGAAGGCGCTCGTCTGCCAGCGCGCGAACCGCGAGCGCAGCGCCCGGCCCAGGTGAAGGTTCGTCGTCACCAGGTAGCGCCCGCGGCCCTTCACCGGCCCCGTCGCGCGGAAGATGCCGTCGATGGTGGCGAGGTCGTACTCGGTGTCGTCGATGGCGCTCTCGCGCTTCGCCGGTGCGGGCCACGCCAGCCGAACGCTCGCCGACGCTTCGGCCTGACGCTGCAGCCGCTCGTACCCGGGCAACGAGCCCTGCACGGCGCGCGCGGCCTCGAGCGCGTAGAATGACGGCACGCGTGGCCGGGCGTGCTCGACGTCGATGCGCGGGTACGAGAGCACCGCCTTCTCTCGCGCCGCGCCGACAGCCAGCATGAGGGCGAGGCGCTCCGCGGCGATTCGTCGGCGCGCGGTCTCGAGCGACGGCGACACCTGCTCGCGCACCCGGTCGGGCAGGAGCGGGTCTTCACGAATCTTCTGGGGGAAGACGCGCTCGGCGAGGCCGGGCACGAAGACGGTGTGAAAGGACAACCCCCGCGCCCCGTCGACCGGCGCGATGAAGACGTGGCCGGGCCGTTTACCCTCGGGCGCCTCGGTCACCTCGGACAACCGGTGCGCGAGCACGGTGCGCACCTCTGACAGCTCGAGCGGCCCCACCGGCTTCATCGGACCAAGCTCGTGCAGAATCGCGAGCACGCGGCTCGCGTCTTTCAGGGCGCGCGTCGCCAGAGACGTCAGCGCCTCGAGCCACTCGCCCCACGTCGCCTGCTTCGGCAGCGCCGCGAGCACGTCGAGCAGGGGCAGGGCGAACTGCTCGAGCGCGGTGAGGTCGGCGAGCGACCGCTTCGAGCGCTCGAGCTGCGCTTCGCTCGCGGTCGGGTTGCGTTGCTCGGTCTCGTAGCGCTCCCGCAGGCCCGAGAGGCGGCGCCGCCAGCGGTCGGTGCCTCCGATGACGGCGGCCTCGACGATGAGCTTCTCCCAGCGGCGCGGCGCGCGGAGCTGCCCCAGCACGGCCGGCGCCTCGACGTCGGTGACCGACTCGGGCGGCGGTGGTGCCGGTGCGCCGTACGGGCTGGCCGGCAGGAACGTCTCGGTCGAGTCGGGGCGCGCGTACGGCGCCTGCGAGGCCGCGGGCGGAGCGCCGTGCGAATCAGGCTTCGGCACCTGCGACAGCGAGAGGTACTCGCCAAAGCGTCGCGCCGACAAGCCTTCCTCGGCGCAGCGGAGCAACGAGAGCAACGCCCGGCCAGCAGGGTCTGGGTGCGGCAGGCCCGAGGTGAACCACGGCTTGAGGCCCGCGCGGCGAAACGCGTCTTCGAGCGGCGCGCGGTACGCCTGCGGGCTGCGCAACAACACCGCGATGTCGTCGGCCCGCACACCCTGCTTCGCGAGCGCGACGATGCGACGGGCAATCTCGACACACTCACGCGCTTCGCCGGGCGCCGAGAAGAAGTCTTCGAGCGTGTGCTCCGCGGCCGGGTGGGTGGGCGCGAACAGGTTTCGCTGAAGCTCGGTGAGCGGTGTTCCCGGCTGCGGCTCGAGGGTGCGCGGTGGCGCGACGAGCGTCGTCAACTGCTCCACCGTCGTCTCGTCATCGAGCGGCGCGACCGCGAGCGTGCTGGTGGCGTGGCGAACGAGCTCGTTCACCAGCGCTGCTTCGAGCCCCGGCGCCACCGCGACGTCGACGAGCACCATCGGCGCACGTGGCAGCGTCGTCACCGCCTGGGCCGCGAGCGAGAGCACCAGCGCGCGGTCGGCCAGCTTCGATTCGAGCAGACGCTCCTCGAAGCGACGCATCGCCTCGGCGAGCGCAGGCTCGACGGCCCCGGGTGGCACGCCGAGGCTCCGCAGCTCGCCGACGGTTCGTGCCAGCGCGCGAGAGAGCCCGGGCTTGCCTTCGAGCGGCGAGAGGCGATGGAGCAGGTCGGACTCGCCGAGGTCCCACGTCACGCGCGCCCACAACGCCTCGAGCGACAACGACGACACGGCGGTGAGGCCCCGAGCGAGCAGCACCGGCCGCGCAAGCTCGAGCGCGAGGCGATAGAGCGTGCTGCGGCGCCAGCCAAAGAGCGAGCGGCCCAGCGAGCGCGTCACCTCGGCGCCCGCTTCGAACGTCGCGCCGACCACCAGCACGTCGGACGACGCCGGTACGTCGTTCAAGAAGGAGCGCACGCGCGCGAGGCGAAGGTCGGTTCTTCGGCTGATGACGAGCTCACGCATCGAAGGAGCCATCGCAGCAGACCCGCGCGCCTGGCGGAAGCTTCGACGTCGTCGTGTCACGCGCTCGACCAAGGTGGCAAACAGGGGGCGTCTGCATGCCCGGGAGGTTCCGTGAGCCGGTTCTGGTGGCTGGTGGTCTGTGCAGGGTGCGCCTCCACGTCGGCCGACGTGCGCGCGCGCGCGGCGAGCCTCGAGGTGCAGGCGCCGGCCTGTGAGTCGTTCGGCGCGTTCGAGGCCCGGCTCGCGAAGGAGCGCAAGGCGCTCGACACCGCTCCGGGAGATGCGCTGGTGCCTGCGAGTCAGTCGTTGTCGAAGGCGCGGCGGGCGTGCGCGAAGGCCGTCATCGACCGGCTCTTCGAGCTGCAGCAGGCGAAGGGGCGGGAGGCGGCGGTGGGCGAGGTCGAGGCGCTGACGAAGGCCTTCGGTGCCGACGAGACGACGGCGCTGCTGCGCGCGCGCTGGGCTCGCGAGGCCGACGGCTTTCTCGCCGAGGTGATGTTGAGCGGCTTCGCGGTCGGGCCGACACCCGAGCAGGCCGCGCCGACGGAGCCCACGCGTCCGAACACGGCCGACCCGAAGCTGCCGGGTGACGAGTCGTTCGGTGAAGGCGCGGCGTGTCTGCGGCGCACCTCAGCCGAAGCCGCGTCGTGTCTCGCCGCCTGGCGACGTGACGGCGCCGACGAGGCCGGGCATCGCAAGGCGGTCGAGCAGTTGGTCGCGCGCGTGACGAAGGAGCTGAAGCTGCTCGAGGATGATGCTCGTGCCGTGCTCGTGGGCGACGTGCTGCGTGGCCTCGCGTTGCCGAAGGAGCGCTCCGAGCTCGCGCCCCTCTTCGGTCAGCTCGCGTCGCTCACCGACGTGCTGGTGAAGCGCGCCGAGGTGTTGTCGGCGAAGGGCGAGAACGGCCGCGCCGCGGTGCTGGTGCGCCCCCTGCTGGTGGTCGACGAGAGCCGCCGGCGGGTGGAGCCGTTCTGCGCGACCGCCAGCCTCGAGCACGCCCGACTGGCCACCGAGGCGAGACAACGGGTGCACGCGGCGCAGGTGCATCGCGCGGTGTCGGCGTGGTTCCTCGGGAAAGAGGTGACGACGCCCTCGTTCGAGCCTGGCCGGTGGGACGACACCCGGTGGACGTGCCGGCTCGCGAAGCCTGCGCTGCCGAAGCTGCCCGATGGCGTCTCGGCGCGGTTGCTCGCGCGGTGTCGCGACCTGCCGAAGCAGAACTCGCAGGAGCACCTCGACCCGTCGATGCGAACGAATGACTTCGAGGCCTCGCTGCCGAGGGTGCGGGTCGACGCCGACGTGACGCTCACCTGTGGTGGGAAGGTGACGACGAAGAGGCTGACCGCCGACGAGGTGCTCATCGACCCGTCGACGCCCGACCTCGAAGGCTCGCGCCTGCAGGCCATCGAAGGGGCGCTGCAGGTGTTGGTGCTCGAGACCGAGAAGCAGTGCCGCGGCGAGAGTGAGCGTGAGGTGGCGGTGGAGTGCGCACGATTGGGCGGCGACCCGCTCGACGTGACGCAGGCGTTCACGAGACACGCGCTGCGCCTCGGCGCGTGGCCAGCGTGCTTCAGTGCCTGGTTCGAGAAGCGCTACGGGGTTCAGCCACCTGCGCTTCGGTGAGTGAGGGAGGAAGGGCCAGCCCCATGGCCTTCGCGAACGCGAGCGCTGCGTCACGGTCCTTGTTCGCCTTCGCGCGCCAGATGACCTCGTCGCTGCAGGTGGGCACACCGTCGCACAGGGTCGCTTCGTTCAGCGCCGCGTGCAGGTCGAGAAACGTCTCGTATGTCGCGTCGAGCTGAAGCCCGTCGACCTTCGCACGCAGGTAGAAGCGGCCACGAACATCGACCCCGGCGTCGTAGGGCTCGCCCCAGGTCGTCACCTCGCCGCCGCGACTGCGCACCCACGCCGAGAAGGCGGCGAGTTGATCAGCTTCGAGCAACACGTCGGCGTCCCGGAGCGCGTAGCGTTGCCGCAGCTCGACGTGACGCAGCAGCAGGCCCGCGCTGCCGAAGGTCGCGAATCGAACGCCGCTCGCGGCGAGTGACTGGAGCAGCGCGAAGTACCGGTCGTTTCCGCTCACTCGAAGTAGTTCCCCACGACCTGCGCGTTGGGCACCCAGTCTCCGCAGAGGTCGCCGGTCGAGTGGAAGACGAGCTTCTGCAGCACGCCCTGTTGCAGGCCATCGGCGTGGGCGACGTAGCTCGCGGCCTCGAACACCACCTCGACGTCGCCGCGCCGGTAGACCTCGTTCGAGTAGTAGTAGCCGGCCGTCATGCCTTCGAAGGCCCAGCCCGCGCGCGGTGTCGCCTCGGGCATCACGGCCTCGAGCAGCTCGCGCGTCGAGACCCGGTTCTGCCCAATCCACCGGGTCTCGCGGTTCTCGACGTACAGCGCGCCGAGCTCACTGAGCGAGCGGAACACGACCTGCTTCACGCCGAGCCTGCCCGCGTCGTCGAGGTAGCGCTCGACGTCGTCGAGCGAGCGCACCGCCTGCTGATTCAGAATGCACACCAGCTTCAGCCCCACACCTTCGGCGAGAACGCGTCGCACCGTCTCGTCGAACACCTCGCGCCGTCGAATCGCCACGCCGTGGTCGAAGCGCATCACGCGATGGTTGATGGCCTCGTCGAAGTGGCAGCGCGACAGCTCGACGCGATCGAAGCGCGCAGCGTGCAGCGCCGGAATCAGCCGCTCGTCGGCCGCCAGCCCCGAGCCGTTCGTGTACAGCACCCGCCACGGGAACAACGCGTCGTGGGCGTGCACGAGCTCGAGCAGCCTCAACATCCACTGCGGGTGGGACGTGGCCTCGAGGCCGCTCAGGCTCAGCCCCATGGGAAAGCCGGCCAGCTCACTCCAGGCAAGGGCGAGGCCGCGAAAGTAGCGGTCTTGATCAGCGATGACGCTCTTCGCCGAGAGCCGTGACGCGTCGGTGCGCAGCAGCTCTTCACTGCAGAACGAACAGTGCGCGTTGCACGGCGTCGGGTTCGCGTAGGGCGTGAACGTGAGGCCGGGCCGCAGACGATGAACGGTCCCGCGCAGCACGCGCTCGACGGCTGGTTGTGGCTCGAAGGTTCTCCACTGCCCGGCTCGCAGCTCGCCAGGCGAGGCGATGTCGGCAGCGCGACGGAACTGATTCGGCGTCAGCGTCACGGCGGTGGCCCCACGTCGACGACTCCCGCCATCGCGACGCCGAGTGAGCGCGGGCCCGAGTACGCCTCGCGTGAATGCCCGTATCGAACGTTGTCGACGAGCAGCACGTCACCCGCGCCCCACGCCACCCCTTCACGCGTCTCGAGAAACGCGTGCAGCAGCAGGTCGACCTCGAGCGGCGTGAACGGCACGCCGTCTCCGCGCGGGTAGCGGCGATGGCCGTTTCGCACCGAGGGCTCGTCGAGCGCGATGCGAGGGAAGAGCAGGTGCCCCCCGAAGAACGCCGGCACCCGAATGCGCGTCATCAGCGTCGCGTGACCGCCACCTTCGTCTCTCCACCAGCACTCGTCGAACTGATGCGTCGAGGCCAGGCAGCGGCGCGCGGCTTCGTCACGGTCGGTGGTGTCGAAGCGCTCCTGCCACGAGCGGAAGAAGTTGAGGTGTCGCTCGGGGTGCCCGTCGTCGACGAAGCCCATCTCGATGAGCAGACCATGGCGGCGCAGACCTTCGAGGAGCGCCGCTCCACCGAGGTCGACCAGCGTCTGCTCGAGCAGCTTCGCCGAGTGCACGAACGTTCGGCCGCCCACGTCGTCGGGCAGGTGCTTCGCCGAGAAGAACAACAACCGCGCCGGCATCGTGCGTTGGTACAGCACCTCGTTGTGCGGCAGCAGCCACAGGTGCGCGGGGTACTCGTCGGTCGCGCGCAGCTCTCGACTCAGCGCCTTGCGCGTCGTGCGCCCGCTGCTCATGCCACCCCAGGGAAACGCGTCGTCGCCGCCGAAGCGCAGCGCGCGCAACGTCGCCTCCGGCAGCCCGCCGGCCTCGTCGGTGGTGATGCCCGTGTTGCGAACGTGCACGGCGCCGTGGCGGAGGAGCTCGCGCTCGAGACACCTCACCGTCGTGTCGTCGAGCGCACCGCCGGCGTCGAAGACCCGCGCGCTGAAGCGCTGCTCACGTCGAACGAGCGCCGGAGGGAGCGAGTAGCTGCGCTCGGTCGCGAGCGGTTCGAGCCTTCGTTCGCGACGAGTCACCGGCGTCGCGCGGAAGGCCGGGTCCCACGTCTCGCCGGCCATGCCGACGAGCACCTGCCGCCCACCTGAGAACGACTCGCGGGAGTGCCCGAAGCGCAGGTTGTCGAAGAGCACCACGTCGCCAGGGTGCAGCGTCAGGCCCTCGGCGGTCGCCAGCAGCGCCTCGCGAATCGACGACTCCTCCTCAGCCGTGAGCGCCTCGCCGTTGCCCAGCGGAAAGCGTCGAAACCCGTTGCGCGCCGACGGCCCGTCGAGGGCCACGCGTGGAAAACGCAGGTGTCGAACACCACGCTCGTCGGGCCACGTCGCCGTCAGCGTGATGCGCGTCATCAACGTGCGCGCGTCACCCCACCAGCACGTGTCGTACTCGTCGGTCTTCGCCTGCGCGCGTCGCAGCGCCTCTGCGGCGTCGTCGGTGCCGAAGCGCTCCTGCCAGGACTGGAACGTGTTGTTGGCCTTCTCGGGGTGGCGCGCGTCGAGGAAGCCCGTCTCGATGGAGAGCCCGTGGCGCAGCATGCGCTCGAGCAGGTCGGGAGCCGTTCGTCGCAGCTCACGCTCCAGTGCTTCGGCGGAGTGCAGCAGCGCTCGCCCACCTTCGAGCGGCGCTTCGAGGCACGCGAACAAGACCCACCGAGGGCTCGACCGCCGGTACTGCACCTCGTTGTTGGCGAGCAGGTGCAGGTCGGGCGGGTAGTAGTCGAGCCGCCGCAGCCCGGGAGCGACCCACTTCTGCTGGGTCGCAGCGCTCGTTCGTCCACCGAGCTCGAAACGCGTCGCTTCGTCGAAGCCGAGCGAGGGCATCACCTCGACGAGCTGCTCCACCGTCTGGAGACCGGTGTTCACGACGTGCACCGCGCCGTGCAGCTCGAGCGCGTGACGAACGTCGGCGCTGCGAAGCACACCACCCGCGTCGAGCAAACGGCCGCTGTACCGCCCGGCGCGAAGCTCGAGAGACCGGCGTCTCCACTGGTCGAGGGGCGACGTCACACGCGTCATCGAAGCACGGTTCAGGCGCACAGCCATCGACGCGCTGGCGCTCCGTGTGCTCGCCACCGGCGGCTGGACCAGCGCTTACGTAAGCGCGTTCGTGCCTCGATGAGGCGCGGCGACGCCGTACCATTCTCCCGCATGAATCGACGGCTGCGCCTTTGGAGCCTCGCTGCACTTCTCTTCTCGTGTGGCGGCGGCGGCGGTGGGCCTTCGAGCACCGGCGGAGGTGGGGCCGCCCTCGGTGGGGGGCTCGCAGCCTTCGGCGGTGGATCTGGAGTCGCAGGTGGATCCACCGCCGGGGGTATGGCGACCATGATGGACGCTGGCCAGGGTGGCGGCGCCGCGGCGACTGGCGGCGGTGCAGCGACGGGTGGAGGAAGCACGAGCACCGGCGGCGGTGGTGGCGCGCTGGGCCCGGCGCTCCCGGCCGGCACGTTGATGTACGTGCGCGCGACGGCATCTGACCGGGACTCGCTCATCGCGCGCGACCTCTCGACGGGAGCCGAGCGCGTGGTGACGAACCTCACCGGCGACGGCAGCGCCGGCTGGGAAATTTGGGGCTACTCGCTCTCTCCCGACCGTCGCCGCTTCGCCATCGCGTCGCTCTTTGGGCCCACCGCGGCCGACAACGCCACGGGCCTGGCGACGCGCGCGATTTGGACGTTTGCGACCGACGGCTCCGACTTTCGCCGCCTCACGCCGACGTTCCCGAACACGGGCGCAGGCCGCTCCAACTTCAGCATCGATGTCTCGAACCCGGTCTGGTCGGGCGACGGCCGCACCGTGTTGTTCGGCGTCGGCAACTACTGGTGGCAGAACAACATGCTCTCTGGAGGAACGCTGCCATGGGTCGTCTCTGCGACCGCGGGCATTCCCACGCAGTGGACGACCCCGCAGGACTGCTCGGTGATCTACCCCGCGCGCAACCCCGTCACGGGCGGCATGCTGCTCATTCACAGCGTGTGTCTGCCAGGCGGCGGCGGCGCGGGCCTGTTCCTCTACCCTCCTGGCGGGAGCGCCATGCCTCAGCGGCTGCTCGCGTCGTCACGCGCGGCGGGCGGCATCGACGTGTCCCTCAGCACGCCGAGCTGGTTGTCAGACGGCACGGGGTTTCTCTTCATCGGCGGGTCGGAAGCGACGGAGTGGCGCTCCGGCATCTTCCTGTTCGACCTCGCTCGCGGCACCGCCACCCTGGTGTTGCCTCCGCCCGTCGACACGAACGTCAGCAGCGCAGCCATCTCGCCCGACGGCTCGAAGATCGTCTATTGCCTGCGCAACCACGTCACCTCGACCGAAGACCTGCGGCTCATCGATCTCACCCCATCGACCCCGGTGCTCTCGACGCTCACCACCGACGGCAAGAGCTGCTACCCGTCGTTCTGAGGGCGTGCTTCCCTTCGGACCATGGGTTCGAGGGTTGCGTTGTTGGATTGTCTCGAAGCCGCGTACCGAATGGACCTCGACGGCGCGGCGTACGTGAATCACGTCGCCGAGAGCGCGGCGCCGCTGCTCGATGCCGGGTTGGGAGTGCTGGCCTACACGTACGAGACGCGGCGTGGGGCGGCGGTGATCGATCACCACGGCACCTCGAAGCGCTTCGACTCTGCGTGGCTGCCGCGCTTCTACGGCGCCATCGGCGAGGCGAACCGGCCTGACGGCAGCTCGAGCAACCCCACCGGTTACGCCACCTGGAGCCATCTCACCTGCGGCCAGGCGAGCCAGGTGCGCGGCATGCGGCCGTTCCTCCCCGCCTTCGCGCTCATCGGGGGCGCGAGAGACACGTTCGCGGTGAACGCGTTCGACGCGAGCGGCCGCGGGTTGTGGGTGGGCGCGCCGATGCGCGTCGCACGAAAGGTGTCGAAGGCGAAGGTGGCGATGTTCACCCGCTTCGCGGCGCACCTGACGGCGGCGGTGCGCATGCGGCGCATGGGTGTCAGGCGGAGCCGGCCTGCGGCGGTGTTGTCGGTCGGCGGGGCGCTGCTCGACGCGACAGGGCGAGGCCCCGTCGAGGCGCGCGAGGAGCTGCGGCGGGCCGCGTTGGACTTCGATCGCGCGCGGGTACGGCGAGGGAGCGCTGACTCGAGCGAGGTGATGCAGCGGTGGCGGCCGCTCGTCGTGTCGAAGTGGTCGTTGCTCGACGAGTTCGACTCCGACGGGAGGCGCTTCGTGGTGGCGGTCGACAACGGGCCCCCGACACAGCGGCCGCGGAGGGACTTGAGCGAGCGCGAGCACCAGGTGCTGACGCAGGCGCACCTCGGGCACTCGAACAAGGTAATCGCCTACGAGCTGGGCCTGTCGGACTCGACGGTGCGGGTGTTGATGCACCGGGCGGCGAAGAAGCTGGGCGCCTCGACGCGGGCGGAGGCGTTGTCGAACTTCCGCGCGCGCGTGGTCGCGGCTCGCTGAGGTCTGGTGTCGCCACTCACGACGGGCCTCACCTGCACACCGTCTTCCCGGAGCCGCTGTGGACGCTCAGGCCAGGGACTTCGCCGACGCCGACGTCGACGTCACACGTGTCATCGAAGCACCGTTCAGGCGTCGTGAATGACCTCGTGCGGTGTGGGCACACAGCCATCGACGCGCTGGTGGGGTCGGCTGGCGCTCGCTCCCGGTGGTTGCTGCATCTCTCTTTCAGCGCGCACGTCCTGCGCCACGCACGAGGTTCGTCTCGATGGACACGCTCATCGCTCCCCCGCCGTCACGTCTCGCCACCGTCGTCGGAGCCGTCACGGCGCTCACCGTGCTCGTCGCCCCGCTCATCGCGTTCTTGTGGGCGGTGAGCTGAAGTCAGAGCTGCTTCAGGACCAGGTCGATGAGCTGCGTCGCCAGCCTCGACACGTCAGGTCCGGTGGCCGCCACGCCGCGGAAGTCTGGAGCGCCGTTCGTCACTCGCTCCACTCGACATCGAAGAAGGCGCCCTCGGCATCGTGTCGGCTCAAGCGAACCATCACGTTCTTCCCTCCGGCGACCTCGAGCGTGCCGGTGATGAGGCCCTGGTACCAATCGGCGTACATCACGTCATTGCACCACAGCAGCGACTTGCCCGGCCCCGCGTGCGTCACCTTCGACTCGGAGTAGTTGTTCGCCGTGCGGAACTGCTTCGCCAATCGTTCCAGCGTGCGCCGCGGCCCGATGAGCCGAATCGCCGTCTTGAGCGCACGGCCGACGAGCGTCTCGCCATAGCCCTCGACGTAGCGCCGCCCGAGCGCGACGAAGGCCTCTGGCTGCGAGAGTGAGGGGTTGAGCCGCTTCGCGCCCAGCAGCAGCGCTTCACGCAGCACGTCGACCGGGTAGGCGGGCAGCAACGGCCTGGTGGTGTCGATGCCTGCGGCCTTCAGCTGCTCCGCGAACGTGCCATCGAGCACGGGGCGCACCGCGCGAACGAACGCCTCGACGCTGTGACTGAAGACGAGCTTCTCCACGAGCCCCCGGTTCTACGTCTCGACCCACTGCGAGAGGAACAGGCTGTACGTCAGTTCTTTCACCGCACACTTCTGCCGCCTGGCCTGGCGGCGCAGCGCTGCCGGCAACGAGCACGTCGAGCCATCGAGCGGGTCTTCGAGCGAGACGTAGCCGCGAGGCGAGTAGCCGGCCACCTTCCACCCGAAGCCCGCCAGCGCCGCGCTCAGGTCGGCGGTGAGTTGATGGTGCAGCGCGCGGCTCATCGACACCGGCTCCGACGCCTCGACGGGGCCCTGCCATTCACCGGCCACCTCGACCCAGCCGCGCTGGCGCAGGTAGTGCTGGGTTCTCGCGCGGCCCATGCCACCGACGTGTCGCTCGAGCCGCATGCGTGACGGAATACCAGCCGCCTAGCTTCGTCGTACGCTCGTTCGATGCTTCCCCTCGTTCTCGTGGTGCTCACCGCGCAGCCAGGCGTCGTGCTCGGCACGGGCCTGCGCGCCTCCACCGTGCTGGTCGGCCAGGTGACGAAGGTGAAGGCGGGCGAGCCGGGCACCGCGCTCGTGATGTCGACCGACGTGATGGCGCCGAACTGGGGCCAGCGCTGGAACACCGAGGCGCTGCGCGCGATTCGTGACGCCACGCTCGGAGAAGCCGTCACCGTCGAGCTGCGCACGCCCGACGAAGCGCTGCGCACCCTCGGCGCGGTCGAGACCGTCACCGCCTTCGGTCGCGTGAAGCTGGGCAAGGTCTACCTGCACGAGCTGCTCTTGACGCTGGGCCTCGCGTGGGTGCTGCCGGCGGCGAGAACCGACGCAGCGCTCGTGAAGCTCGAGGCCGACGCGCGCGCGGCGAAGAAGGGCCTGTGGGCCGACGCCGACCCGGTGGAGCCATGGCTGTGGGAACAACAGCTGCTGCTCCGCGACGACGAGACGAAGGTCGTGCACTCGGGGTGGGACTGCCCGCACGTGAAGGCCACCCAGTGTCACCAGTGTGGTGGTGGCCGCTTCTGGAGCCTCGCCGAGAGCGCCGACGCCGGCTTCTCGCAGCACTCGTGTCTGGCGGGAGCGGCGCTGCGCTTCGCGGCCGCGTCTGGCGTGGCCACCTTCTCGGAGCGCTCGACCGACAACTCGGCGCCGTCGCTCCCGGCGGCCGCGCGACGTTCGTGCACGAAGGACTCGGAGTGTGCGGTGGCTCCGCTCCCACCATGCAGCTGTGGCAGCTGCGAGACGACGTGGCTCGAGCCGGCGACGCGTTCGGTCGTCGCGCGCATGAAGGCCAACTACGCGCGCGTGTCGTGTTCACCTCAGCCGTGCGTCGCCTGCGCTGGTCGGGTCGCGGGCACGCGCTCGAGCTGCCGCGAAGGTCAGTGCGTCATCGCCGAGTAGCCGTCACTTGATGACGGTGACGAGCTCGGTCGCCGTCACCAGCAGCCGCCCGTCGATGCCCCACAACGTGCGCGTCTCGGCCGAATACCCGTGGTGCACCACCAGCGACGCGCCGTGGTGCAGCAGCGGCGCGTCGGGGTCGAGCCCCTCCATCGTCTCGTGAAACTCCGCGTTCAGCGTCAGCGTCGCCGCAGGCCGAAACGTGTCGAAGCGGGTGATGGCTGCGAGCCACCAGCAGTCGGTCATGCAGGCGAGCCACGCCTCGTCGCGCACGCGGCTCGGGGTTCGGGGGCGAATGAAGCCGACCGACGGCGCGGAGGTCTCGGTGTACGGAATCGCGCCGACGTTGCGAAACTCGAAGTGCTTCGTGAACTCGGGAGCGAACCCCTCCATCTGCGCCGGCTCGACGCTCGCCCACTCGGGCACCTCGGGCCGCTTCACCTGATTCCACGCGAGCGGCACGGGCCGGTCGAGCCCGAACACCGCCACCACGTGCGTCATCACCTGCCCGTCCTGCTCGAGGTCGGCGCAGAACGTCGTCACCGTGCCGCTCGTGCGGAGCAGGCGAACTCGAATCACCACCTCACCCGGCCGCGGCGCGCCGAGCAGCTGCGCCGAGATGGTTCGCAGCCGTCGCTTTGGTTCCGTCACCCGCGCGGCCATCGAGCGTACGCACGCTCCGACCACCAACCCGCCGAACGTCGCTTTGCCCTGGCCCCAGCCTTCGTGAACGGTGAGCGCGTCGGTCGTGTCGTCGAGCCGTCGCGCTGACAAGACCTCATCGAGGGAACGCATGCCGCGTGCCGGTAACCTGACGGTGTCATGTTCGCCAGCCACTGAGGCTCGCGCGGTGGCTCGGAGTTCCTTCTCGCGGGTCGATGAGCCTTGAGAACCTCACAGCCAACCATTTGGTTTCACGAACGTGCGATTCGTGAATTCAAGTGCTTGGGCTGTGTGTGACGAAAAGACACACCAACACACAACTCCGGGGCATTTCGGGGCGATATCTTCTGCGACCCTTCGTCTTCCGAGGAACTCCGCCCATGCCCATGCGCATCGCCGACACCCGCATTCGCCAGTTCGTCTCCACCCAGCAGAGCTCGCCCGCGCCAAAGATCTCCGACGCCAACGTCATCGACCTGCTCGCGGCGGTTGGCGACGGCAGCCGTCACTCCTTCGACTCGGCGAAGGCCGCGCTCACGAAGCCGGGCATCACGCGGGCGCAGCAGTTCGAGCTGGCGAAGGCCGGCTTGTCGAAGAGCGAGAAGAGCGACCTCGGTCAGCTGCTCGACCAATCGGGCCTCGCCATGGACCCGGGCGCGAAGAACTTCCTCGAGGCGCTGCTCGGCCGTGCGCCGCTGCAAGAGACGTTCGGCCCGCTCACCATCACGGGTGATCAGAAGAACGGCATTCAGGGCCTGGCGAAGCCGGGGCAGATCATCGAGGCCATCAACCTGACCACCGCGCCCGCGGGCCGGCTGCACCTCACCGACACGCAGGTCATCGGCACCGCCGACGCGAGCGGCAAGTTCAGTGGCACCATGCCCGACGTTCGTGAAGGCGACATGATTCGCCTGCGCACGCGCGCGGCCGACGGCTCGACGAGCGACTGGCTCACCATTCAGGCGAAGGGCATCGAGGCCAGCGACACCCGCAACGCCGTCGTGAACCTCGAGCGTATGGACCTCGCGGCCACGCCGACGGGCGTGAGCGTCACCCACAACACGGGCCGGCCTCTCTCAGAGCCAGGCGCGAAGCTGCGCTTCGTCAACGTGCGCACTGGCGAGAAGGTCGACGTCACCGCGACGCAGAACGGCTCGATTCCCGAAGGCCTCACGCTGCCGGGCAAGGCGGGCGACGAGTTCAAGGTCTCGGTCTCTGACGGGAAGAACAACACGACGCACGCCACCATCACGGGCACGCTGAAGGTCCCCGGCGGCAGCACCGGCATCGTGGGCGTCGACCTGCCCGACCCGAAGATGCACGCGCACGAGATGAACGCCGACGGCACGCCCAAGTACAAGCTCGAGCGCTTCACCGGCCCGCTCTTCGTCAACGAGCCCACGCCAGGTGACGTGCGCCAGGGCGCCATCGGCAACTGCTACTTCCCCGCGGCGATGGCTGCGGTCGCGCACACGAGCCCCGCAGTGCTGAAGGAGATGATCAAGCAGAACGCCGATGGCACGTACTCGGTGCGCTTCTACGAGAACGGCAACAAGAACCGCCCCGTCGAGGTGAAGGTCGACGGCGACCTCTACGTGCGCTCCTTCGGCGGCCCCATCTACGGCGGCTCGCTCGGAGGCCCCACCACGAAGGACCAGATGGAGCTGTGGTTCCCCCTCATCGAGAAGGCCTACGCGCAGTGGAAGGGCAGCTACGACGCCATCGGCAACGGCGGCAGCGCGGGGCGGGTGATGAGCGAAGTGCTCGGCCGCAGCCAGTCGTACGAGTGGGTGAGCGCGGGCAGCGAGCAGCGGCTGTTCGACCGCATCAAGCGCGACATCGACCGCGGCGTTCCCGTGGCGGCGGGCACGCATGGCACTGATCAGGCCGCGCGCTACACGAACACCGGCGTCTACGCGAACCACGCGTACTCGGTGCTCGGCGTCGAAGAGAAGAACGGCGAGAAGTTCGTGAAGCTGCGCAACCCCTGGGGCCAGTCGGAGTACGGCAACGACGGGAAGAACGACGGCTTCTTCTCGTTGCCGCTCTCGAAGTTCACCGAGCTCTACGCGAGCCTCTACGTCCTCAACTGAAAGGGAACTCACATGGCCCTGCCTCCCGAACCCCTCGACGAAGTGATTCCCGGCGCTGACGGCGCGGTGCTGGCCACGGTGATGCGCATCGTGGAGCAGGCGCCGCAGCAGCAGTACGAGCGCACCCTCGAGACGAGCCTGCCGCGCACGGCCGCGAGGCAGGTGGTCGAGCTCAAGGTGACGAAGGTGCTCTTCGGTGATGTCGCTGCGAGCGGCGCGCTGGTGCAGTGCGTGAAGCCCGAGGGTGCGTATGCGTTGCGCGAAGGCAACACGGGGCCGTTCGTGCTCGGGAAGAGCGACGGCGCGGTGGAGATTCTCGGGCGCTACGGCCCCGACACCTGGCCCGAGGCTGCGGTGAAGCAGGCGGCGGCGCAGCTCGGCAAACGCTGATCAACCCAGCTCGAGGACCTGAGCGGCACGAAGGTGTTCGACGAGACGACCGTGTGGGCAGGCGCCTTCGAGCTCAAGGCGTCTGGTCATCTTGCTTCTTCGACGACGGCTTGGCGGCTTCATCGACGGCGGCCCATTGGTCGCGCGCACCAAACGAGGCGGTGACTGGAGGGTCTCCCAACAGGGCCGCCAGGCGACGCGTCGATGCTCCCAGGTCCTCGGCTGCAAAGAAGCTGTCGGGGTAACGGGTCTGCTTCACGGGCTGCTGCGGTGGGGTTTCGCGCTTCGATGCCGTGACGCCGGCTGAGGTGACGGCGGGCCGAACGCCCACTTTCGAGATCATCGCCAGAAGAAGACGCACGAACACGCTTCCGTGGGACATGCCTCGGGCGCCGTCGTCAGAACATCACGAGGGCTCGGATTCTCGCACCG
This sequence comes from Archangium sp., assembly GCA_016793585.1. The sequence goes on along the minus strand of JAEUJR010000261.1, from coordinate 11,105 downwards.
TTGCGTGACTTGGTGCGGGGCCGGCCATACACGGGCGCCCATGATGAAGAACCCCATGCGTCACGGCGGCGACCACGTCGCCCAGGTCCTCTCGAAGTGGAACATCTCGGCGCTCTTCACCCTCTGCGGCGGCCACATCTCGCCGATTCTGGTCGGGTGCGAAGACCGGAAGATCAAGATCGTCGACTGCCGTGACGAGCGCAACGCGGTGTTCGCCGCCGACGCGTACTCGCGCATGACCGGCCTTCCCGGCGTGGCTGCCGTCACTGCGGGCCCCGGCGTCACCAACGCCATCACCGCGCTCAAGAACGCGCAGCTCGCGCAGTCACCGCTCGTGCTGCTGGGTGGAGCCACCGCCACCGTGCTCCGCGGCCGCGGCGCCCTGCAGGACATCGATCAGCTCGCGTTGATCCACTCCGCGGTGAAGTGGACGGCGCGCTGCACGACCGTGAACCAGCTCGGCCCGACCATGGAGCGCGCGCTCAAAGAGGCCCGCAGCGGCATTCCCGGCCCCGTCTTCGTCGAGGTGCCAGTCGACGTGCTGTACCCGGAGTCGACGGTGCGCGACATGTTCATCAAGGAGACGGGCGTCGAGAACCCGAAGACGCTCGGCCAGCGCGCGCTCAAGCTGTACCTGCAGGGGCATCTGCTCCGCCAGTTCCACGCGCCGCACGTCGACGTGAAGAACTTCGTGCCCGACGTGCCCGAGCTGCAGAACACCAACAAGCTGATGGACGAGGCGGTGAAGCTGCTCTCGAAGGCGAAGCGGCCGGCGCTCGTGGTGGGCAGCCAGACGATGGTGAACGTGCGTGACGCGGCGCCGCTCGCCCGCGCCGTGGAGTCGCTCGGCATGCCCGTGTGGCTCGGAGGAACGGCGCGCGGTCTGCTCGGCCGCTCGAGCCCGACCCAGTTCCGTCACGCGCGCGGCAAGGCGCTCAAAGACGCCGACGTCGTCGTCATCTGCGGGTTCCCATTCGACTTCCGCATGAAGTACGGCTTCGGCATCGGCAAGAAGACGAAGATCATCTCGGCGAACCTCTCGGCCGAAGAGCTGACGAAGAACCGAAAGCCCACCGTCGCGATTCGCATGCACGCCGGCGAGTTCCTGCAGGCGCTGGCGGCGAAGGTGCGGCCGAGCCCGTCGTGGCAGCCGTTCATCGACGCGTGCAAGGAGCGCGAAGACGCGCGCGACGCCGAGATTCGCGGCAAGGCGAAGCCGAAGGGTGAGAAGGTCGACCCGATTCACTTCTTCCAGCGCCTCGAGGAGCAGCTCGCCGACGACTCGGTGCTGGTGGTCGACGGCGGCGACTTCGTGGCGACGGCGGCGTACGTGCTGCGGCCCCGCAAGCCGTTGTCGTGGCTCGACCCGGGCGTGTTCGGAACCCTCGGCGTCGGTGGCGGCTTCGCGGTCGGCGCGGCGACGGTGCGCCCCAAGTCGGAGATCTGGATCATCTACGGCGACGGCTCGAGCGCGTACTCGCTCTCGGAGTTCGACACCTTCGTGCGCCACGGCTACGCCCCCATCGCCGTCATCGGCACCGACGCCTCGTGGCACCAGATTGCCCGCGACCAGGTGACGCTGCTCGGCTCGGCCGTCGGCACGGGCCTGCGCCACACCTCGTACGAGAAGGTGGCCGAGGGCTACGGCGGCAAGGGCCTGCTGCTGACCGATTCGTCGAAGATCGACGAGACCATCGCCGAGGCGAAGCGGCTGTCGGCGTCGGGCGTGCCGGTCTGCATCAACGTGCACATCGCGAAGACCGACTTCCGTGAGGGCAGCATCAGCATCTGATCAGCGCTGACACCCGATGCGGGGTGGATGCAGCTCGGCGTTCGTCTGCCGGTCGCATGACTGTTCCCCGCAGCTGGTTCGCGTGAAGAATCTCGAATCACTGCAGGGCGTCGAGCGGCAGACCAAACCGATCGAGGCTGGCACCCCAGTGGAGCGAATGCGCGGTGCCCACCACCTCGTTGGTGCGGACGGGTGGGGTCCACCGGCTGTCCTCCGATTGGTCGCGGTTGTCACCGAGCAGGAACACCGTGTCGTCAGGCACCCGGTACGTCCGTTCGATGCGCCGACGCCCCTCGGTGCGGGTCTTCCAGCTTCGGCCGTCGATGGCTTCGATGACGCAGGCCGGTTCGGCGCTCGTCGCGCAGGAGCGCTGCCGGAGCGCGACGCCGTTGACGAAGACCGCTTCGCCCCGAATCGTCACCTCGTCTCCCGGCAGCCCGATGACACGCTGCACGAACGTGAGGCCATCTCGGGAGTGCGTGATGACGCTCCCACGGCCGTAGGCGGCAGCTGGCCCCTGCTTGAAGGTGAAGAACTGTTCTCCCGCCCTCAGGGTCGGCTCCATCGCCACACTGCTCACCGAGAACGGCTCAGCGAAACGGAGACGCACGGCGAGCGCAGGCACCCTCGAGACGGTCTCGGCGCCGACGATCCACAAGAGAATCAACCACCAGGTTGGTCGCTGCCCCTGGCGACGTGGCAGGACCGCCTGCACGAGGCGGACTCCGAACGAGAGGGCCAATGACGCCGCGAACGCGGGAAGGAATGCCGCGCCAAACCAACTGCCCAACGCCGTCACGCAGACCACTGGCAACCAACAGGTGAGGCTCACCACCCACGCTGCTGTCCATCGGCCCTCGAGTGCCTGGCCCACGCCGGGAAAGACGAGCGCGAAGAGGACCCTGGCGAAGCGATGCACGGCTCGACGCTACTGCGTGACGAACACGCCACCCACGCACATCTCGTCTTCGGTGCGCGCGCCCCAGTTTCGGTCTCTCGGCGTCACGCGCGTGCCGTTGATCACCGGCTGGTTCTCGGACGTGTTGTCGAACGTGCACTGCACCGAGACCTGATCACCCGGGTTGATCACGATCGGCGTCTTCAGCGTGTACGCGAGCTGCCAGTGAAAATCCCACTTCGGAATGTCGACGGCGCAGGTCGTCGTCCCATCGGCGCGCAGCACCTCGAGCTTCGTCGACTGCCCGAGCTGGTGCAGGTGCATCGTCGTCGCGTACAGCTTCAGCGGTCGGCCATCGACGAAGTCCTCGCTGATGATGCTGGCCACCGGCGTCGGGTCGATGTCGAACCGATGCGTGACGTCCTTCTTCCCCGCGGGAATGCGCATCTGCCGGTTGAGCCACTTCGGGTCGCTCAGCGCCTGCACGCCGGCGATCTTCTGCACGCGTGACTCGAGCCGCAGGTCGAGCGTCGACAGGTCGGGGCCTGCCTCTCCGGCCGCCGCGTTGTAGTGCATCTGGATGTACACCTTCGCGCCGGGTGGAACGCGCAGCCCCGTGCCCTCGGGGAAGTCGACGCCGCGCATGCCAGGCACGTACGTGCCGATCCACGAGCCCTCGCGACCGAAAGGAATGTCGTAACACTCCCAGCCCGGAGCCGGGTCTGCGTCATCTCGGCGCTGCCACTCGGCGACGTACGACGGGCTCAGGAAGAACAGGTCGGCGTGATGCACCAGCGACTTCTGGCCCGGGCGAAGCTCGTAGCCGGTGATGTACTTCGTCTCGGCGAACGGCCAGTCGATGAGGAAGCAACGGTACTCGTCGGGTGACTTCGTCGGCGTGAACGCCGCCTTCATCGGCAGCGAGACGTCGACGCGTGTGAGCTTGTCTGGAGCTCCAGGCAGCGGCTTGAAGTCCTCCGCCTTGCCCTCTGGTTTGCCAGCGCTCAGCCATTGCTCGAGCACGGCACGTTGATCAGCCAGCAGCGCCTGGGTCGGCGCGTAGTCGGCGCACTCCGTCTTCGCGGGAAACGGCGGCATGCGGCCCGCGCGAATCGCCGCCAGCGACGCGGCCTCGTAGGTGTTCCAGTCGGCGAGCGTCTTCAGCGCGAACGGCGCGATGCCTCCGGCTTCGTGGCAGGTGCCGCACTTGCGCTCGACGATGGGCGCGACGTCACGGTGCCAGGTTGGCGCCGAGCTCGAGACCTCGGGGGCACAGCCAGCCAGCACGAGGAGCAGCGGGGTTGCTCGCGTCATGAGCGCCTCGCTAGCGGAGACGTCAGGTTGAAATCAAGACCGAATGGTCACGACATTTGTCGGCTACTTTTTCATCGCGCGCTTCGAGAGCACGGCGGCGAGGTTCTTCTCGTAGACCTCGTGGCCTGGCGCGAGCTCGGTGGCCTTCTGCAGCAGTTGTTCGGCGCGGCGCAGGTCGGCCCGCTCACGCATGAGGATGATGGCGAGGCGGTTGTAGAGCGAGGGCGCGTCGGGGCTCTTGGCGATGGAGTTCTCGAGGTATCGAATCGCTTCGTCGAGGCGGCCGTTCTGCTCCATGCGAATCGCGACCTGCAGCGAACCGGCTGCGAGCTTGTCGGCGAGAATCTCGTCGACCGAGGGCTCCGGCGGTGAGGTCTCTGGCGCGGTGTCACGGCGCTTCACCTGCTTGAGCGCGTCGAGCACTTTCCGGTTCACGCGGCCGCGGTTGATGATGCGCGGGTCGGTGCTGTCGCTCGGTGCATCAGCGCTGCCCAGCTCGACGGGCTGCGTCTTCGGCGGCATCGGCTTCGGGGGCGCGACGGGCGGCTGCCTCGTCTGCACCGGCGCGATGGCCGGCGTCTCAGCCGGCGTCACCTGCGTCTGCACGGGAGCTCGCGTCGAGGCCTGCGGCGGTGACGAGTCGAGCTTGAGCGGCGGCGCGGGCCGGGAGCCCGTCACTCGCGACCCCGCAGGCAGCGTACGCCGCGGCCTCGATGGCGGCGGCGCAGGCGCGAGCGGAACTTCGGGCACCTCGGGCGGCGTGGCGTGCGGCGCGACGATGATGGAGGGCTCGAGCCGCAGCTCGGGCCGCGTACTCGCCGTCACCGACGTCAGCACCCACGAGCTGCTCGGCCGGTGGCGCGACGACGCTGACTCGTCGAGCGACGCATCGACGATGACGCCCGGCTGCTCCGCCGGCTGCTGTGATGGCTCGGCCGCGCGCGGCAGCTCGACGGCCGGCTCCTGGCGGGTCTCGACCAGATGCCTCCGGGGCGCCTCGCCTTCGCCGCGCACGTCGAGGGCCGGCTCCTGGCGGTTCTCGACCAGATTCCTCTGCGGCGCCTCGTCGAGGGCCGGCTCCTGGCGGTTCTCGACGGCTGACGCCTGGGGCTCGAAGACGCCGGCCACGGGTGCCTCGACCAGATGTCTTCGGGCCGGCACTTCGAGCGCCGGCTCTTGTCTCGTCTCGACGGCGTTCTTCCGCGGCGGAACCGGGGCAATGGCGGGCGGCCGCGCGATGTCAGCAGGAGGCGTGCGTGGTGGCGGCGGCGGTGTCGCGGGCGCGGGCGGCGTTGCTGCAGGGCCTCGCTCCTCGCCTGGCGCAGGCGGCGTCGGCACGGGAGGCGGCGGCTTCTCTCCGGGTGGAGGGCCTGGCAGCGACGGCCGCAGCTTCGTCGAGCGGCGGCGCGTCTCGACGGGCGGCGGGAGCGGCGCAGGGGGAGGCGGTGTCGGCGCAGGGTCAGGCAACGCCGCGGCGGGAGGCGGTGTCGGGGTGGGCGCGGGAGGGCCGGCTGGGGGAGGCGTGGGCGCGGGCTCGAGCGTCTGCGCCATCGGAGACGGGTCGGCCGCACCCGGTGGTGTCACGTCTCCCGTCTCGGCGGCCGCAGCGACCGTCGCCGGAGTCTCCACCGGCTCGAGCGGCTCGGTCTGCGGTGCGCGCGCGGGTTCCAGACGAATGGTCGGCGGCGCGCCCGCCTCGAGCCGAACTGGCTCCATGCGAATCGTCGGCGGTGCGCCGCTCGACTCGAGCCGAATCGGCTCCATGCGAATCGTCGGCGGTGGACCAGCCTCGATCGGCTTCGGCATCAACACCGTCGGCGACGAGCGCGGCCCGTCGACCTTCTGCAGCGCATCGGTCGGCGGCTCGTCGGGCGTCGCCGACGCTTCATCATCCTCGTCCTGAAGAGACTCGTCGGCGAAGTCGACGATCATCTTGTCGTTGAGCGCCTGCAGCACGACGCCCATCTCGAACGACCGAATGCCCGAGCGCTCGGCGAGCGTGTCGACGTCACTCTCACCGTCGATGAACGACACCACGAAGGCCTCGAGCTCGCTGAGCGCCGCCGCCCGCTTGGTGAGCGACGCCACCACCATCGGAATGCCGCGGGTGCGCCCGAGCGCGAAGACGCGGGTCGGCCCTTCGTTGCCCTTCGAAGGCGACGGCGCTGGCGGGGGCGGGCGGGCAGGGCGCTGCGACGGCAGGCCCGGCTGAGGCACCTCGAGCATTCGCCGCACCACGCTGAAGTCGCCGTTCGACGGCTGGTCGGGAATCAGGTTGGCGTCGAGAATCAGCTCGCAGTTCGCGCAGAGCAGGTCGTCGGGCGACACCTTCGCGCCACACGACGGGCATGTGTCCTTCGCGCGCATCTTCGGCCCAGAGCCGACCACACCCCGCCCGTCACGTCACCGGCCAACTGGACGCGTCGGCTCGTCGCCTTGACACTTCGGAGTCCTATTATTAAGGAGTCCGAACCATGACGAAGACCCGCTTCGACGCCGAGAGTGACCCGCTGCCGCAGCGCATCGCGGTCGGGCTGAACAAGGTGGGCCTCGCCCTCAAGTTCCAGGGCTGGCAGGCCGCCGGCGAACGGGGGCTCTCTCCGTTGCAGGGGCAGATTCTGGCGATGCTCACCACGGCGCGCCGCGGGCTCAAGCCGTCGGTCATCGCCGAACGGCTGGCCGTCAGTGCGCCGACCATCTCCGACTCGGTGAAGACGTTGACGACGAAGGGCTTCGTCGAGCGCCGCGCCGACGAGCAGGACGCGCGCGTGAGCCTCGTGGTGTTGACGGCGAAGGGCAGGCTCGAGGCTCGCACGACGGCGGGGTGGCCCGATTTTCTGGCGGGCGCGGCCGAGGCGCTGGCAGAAGCAGAGCAGGAGGCCTTCTGGCGGGGGCTGATGAAGATGATCGCCACCCTGCAACGTGAAGAGCAGATTCCCATCAGCCAGATGTGCCTGACGTGCCGGCACTTCAGGCCGCACGCGCACCGCGACCCGACCCTTCCGCACCACTGCGCCTTCATCGACGCCCCGATGGGCGCCCGGCATCTGCGCCTCGACTGCGCCGAGCACGACGAAGCGCCCGCCGCCGAGCGCGAGAGCGCCTGGAGCACCTTCACCCGCTGACCTTCACCACCTCGGTGCACCCCTCGTGCGCCGTTTCACCCGGGCTCTGCCCGAACACAGGAGTCGTCCCCATGAAGCGCAGCGCGTTGGTCGCGGCGGTCGCCGCAGTGGTCGTGTCATGTCTCTCGTTCGCCGGTACGGCCTCGGGCTACCCGTCGGAGTGGCGCAGCTGGCAGCACGTGAAGTCCATGGTGATTCCCGACAAGGCGCACGGCCTGTACGGCTTCCACCACGTCTACGTGCAGCCGAAGGCGCTCGCCGCGTACCAGAAGGGCAAGGGCTACCCCGAGGGCGCGACGCTGGTGGTGCCGTTCTACGAAGTGGTCGAAGCCGGCGGCGCGGTCTCGCAAGGGGCGCTGCTGAAGGTCGCGGTGATGAAGCGCGACAAGACGGCGACCGAGACGGGCGGCTGGCGGTACGGCGCGTTCGACCCTGCCGGCAAGGCGCTCGAGCTCGACGTGAAGGCCGGCTGCCACACGTGCCACGAAGCGAAGAAGGAGCGCGAGTTCGTCTTCTCGGAGTGGGCGCCCTGACGGCTCGCGAGTGTGCAAGCGTTCGCACACCCGCGCTGCACGCTCGACGTCGACGCTCGTGCAACGCGCTGGAATCTGATGGCCTGACGCTGGCGTGAGGCGTGCTCATCAGCGCCGCATGCTCACCTCGCTCGTCGCGCTCACGCTCACCCTCGCTCCCTCCGACCTCGACCTCTCGCCGCGCCGCAGCTTCGAGCTGGCTCCGGCCGCGAAGGTCGAGGTGGCGCCGGCTCAGCCGCGATGGGCGACGCCGCCGATGGTCAGCGCCGAGGGCCGCAACGCGAAGCTGCTCACCGAAGCGCAGCTCGACCGCGTTCACGCCATCGACGCCGAGCTCGCGAGCTTCACCGTCCTTCCGTCACGCGTGGTGGGGGTGCTCGGGGGCATCGCCGCCTGCACGCCGTTCATCTTCGCCACCGGCTACGCGTTCATGGTCGTCGGCGAGCTCGCGAGCTACTCCGCGGTCACGCTGCTCCTCGCGGGCTACGTCTTCCCCTGGGCGTACGTGGCGGGCCTGCTCGCGCTGCCGGTCTGGGGCTGGGTGGTCGCAGGCGTCGGGCTCGCCGTTGCCGTGGGCGCGGCTGCGGTGACCAGTCACCTCGACCACCACCGGGCCGACCTGCTCGCCGAGCGAAGGGCGCTGCTCGACTCGACGAAGGCTGCGCCCATCGACGCGACCTCGCTCGTCCCCGTCGGCACCTTCTGACGCAGGCTGGCTGGCACAAGGGCTGGCTCTTCAGTGTGCAGCCGCTGCACACTCGAGCCCCATGCACGTCACCCTCGACCAGGCCCGCGCGCTCGACGCCTTCGCCCGCACCGGCACCTTTCAGGCGGCTGCGAAAGAGCTGCACAAGGTGCACACCGCGGTGCTCTACGCCCTCAAGCAGCTCGAGTCGCAGACGGGGCTCGAGCTGTTCGACCGCTCGGGGTACCGCACCAGGCTGACGCCCAGCGGAGAGCAGGTGCTCTCGCGTGCCCGCCGACTGCTCGACGCCGAACGTGAGCTCGTGGCCACCTGCGCCGAGCTCAAGAGCGGCTGGGAGCCCGTGCTCAAGGTCGTCGTCGACGCCATCTTCCCCATCGAGCCGGTGCTCGAGGTGGTGCGGCGGCTCAAGCAGGTCGGCGCGCCGACGCGGGTGTTGATCAGCGTCGACTCCCTCGGGGCGGTCGAGGAGCGCTTCGAAGCCGAGCAGGCGACGGTGATGTTGACGGTGTTGCCGCCGACGCTGCCCGACCTCGAGACGCGCGCGCTGCCGAGGCTCAAGGCCCGGCTCGTCGCGCACAAGAGCCACCCGCTGGCGAAGCGAGAGAAGGTGTCGACGACCGACCTCGCGGGCCAGGTGCTGCTCACGGTGCGGGGCAGCGACCCGCGGCTGCAGCTGGCGACGCGCTCCCTCGACCAGCAGTCGACGGTGCACCTGCCCGACTTTCACTCGAAGAAGTCGGCGATTCTGTCGGGGCTGGGCTTCGGCTGGTTGCCCGAGTGGCTCATCGAGACCGAGCTCGAGCGTGGCGTGCTCATCGCGCTGCCGCTCAAGGAGGGAGCGACCCACGCCTTCACGCCCTACCTGGCCACCCGGGGCAGCGTGGGGCCCGCCGCGCGCGAGTTGGTGGACCTCGTGACGAGACAGTGAGAAACGCGTGCGCCATGACCGACGCGACGACCACTCCCGCTGACACGCTCAGTGCCCGGCTCATCGACGACAAAGCCAAACGCCCGCGCATTCTCACCGACTGTGAGCGGCTCATCGACGACGAGGTCTCGTCGAAGGGCGGCTTGTCGGGCCTCGCCATCAAGGCGGCATACAAGGTCGTCTGCGCGGTGAAGCCCGGCATCATTCGCGAGTCGATGGACATGTTGCTCGACGACTTCGTGAAGCGCCTCGAGCCGTTCTACGCCGACCACCGGAAGAGCGGCGCCAGCCCCGCGCAGTTCGGAGACACCTTGAGCCGCCGGCCCGGTGAAGTCGCCGACGCGCTGCTGGGCATCACCGACGACCGCGCGAAGAAGGCGAAGAACGCCACGCTGAAGGGCGCGTACGAGAAGCTGCGCCCGCAGGCGAAGAAGCACGTCGAAGAGGCCGTGCCGCGCGTGGGGCGAACGCTCTCACCGCACCTCGGCAGCTGAGCCGCAGGGCCCACGGCTCCCGACACTCCTCGCGAGCCCCGCGCCGTGACAGAACGCGCGCATGTCTTCTGCCGACCTTCCCGGTTCGCTGGGTGGCGCGACCGCACCACCGACGCCTCTGCCCGAAGACGACGGCTGGCTCGCGAAGCTGGCGGCGCGCTTCACGGCGTGGGCCGAACGGTGGATTCCCGATGCCTTCGTGTTCGCGTTGGTGGCGACGGTGCTGGTCGTCGTCGCTGCGTTCGTGGTGCTGAGCGGCAAGAAGGCGGCGGGCGACGCGGCGCTCGAGGTCGTGCAGCTGTGGGGCGGTGGCTTCTGGGAGCTGCTGCCCTTCACGCTGCAGATGGCGCTCGTCATCATCACGGGCTCGGTGGTGGCGACGACGCGGCCGGTGTACCGCTTCATCGCCTGGCTCGCGTCGGTGCCGAAGACCCCGCGTGGCGCGGTGGCGTGGGTCGCTTTCTTCGCGATGGCCTCGTCGTGGTTCAACTGGGGCTTCTCGCTCATCTTCAGCGCGATGCTGGCCCGCGAGGTGGCGCGCCGCATGGACCGCGTCGACTACCGCGCGTTGTGCGCGAGCGCGTTCCTCGGGCTTGGCAGCATCTGGGCGCAGGGCCTCTCGGGGTCGGCCGCGTTGCAGATGGCGACGGCGTCGTCGTTACAGCCGGCGATTCGCTCCATCGTGAGCGCCAACGGCGCGGTGCCTGACGGCATCATTCCGCTCACGCACACCATCTTCCTCTGGCAGAGCCTGGTGTCGGTGCTCGTCGAGGTCGTCGTCGTCACCGCGCTGATGTTCTTCGCGGCGCCCACCTCGCGAGCGAAGAGCGCGAAGGACCTGGGCGTCGACCTCGGCTCCTCACCGCTCGACGCGGCAGACCCGGTGACGCGAGGCACACCCGGCGAGTGGCTCGAGCACCGGCCGTACTTGAACATCGCGTTCGTCGCGCTCGCGGGAGCGTTCCTCGTCTCGACCTTCGTGAAGGCGCCCGAGCCGCTCAACGCGCTCAATCTCAATACCCTGAACCTGCTCTTCCTCACGCTCGGGGTGGCCTTGCACGCGACGCCAGCGCGATTGATGCGTGCAGTGAAAGAAGCGACGCCGGGCATCTGGGGCGTGCTGCTGCAGTTCCCGCTCTACGCGGGCATCGCGGCGCTCATCGTGAAGACGCAGTTGAACGAGCACATCGCGGCGTGGTTCGTGAGCATCTCGACGCCGACGACCTTCCCCGCGCTCATCGCGGTGTACTCGGCGGTGCTCGGCGTGTTCGTGCCCAGCGGAGGCTCGAAGTGGGTCATCGAGGCGCCCTACGTG